>JBCCLY010000109.1:0-9101 GCA_039026655.1 Cyanobacteria bacterium P01_C01_bin.38
GGCACTATATGCTAAAGAACCATGAGTTTTCTTCTTTCGTCTTCGCTCCCAACGCTTTTAAAGAAGCTTTTTCAGGATCGGTTAAACCTGTAATACGGGTAATTTCCATATCTTCATAAAAGCGATCTGAATTGAGTGTATTGAGGTGCTTAAAAGTTTTCGGATTCCAAAGTAAGATTTTTTCATCGTCTCCACCACTAGCAAGCAAATTACCGTTAGGACTAAAGGTGACGCAGCGGATTGCTCCTGTATGTTCGCCAGCTAATGTATGTAATAATTTGCCCGTGTTTACATCCCATAGTTTGACCGTACTGTCACCACTACCGCTAGCAAGCATTTTCCCATCAGGACTAAATGCTACCGAGTAAACTTGTTGAGTATGTGCTTCTAAACTATACAAGCATTTACCGGTACTCGTATCCCATATTTTAATCGTCTTATCTTCACTTCCACTAGCAAGCAAATTACCATCGCGATGAAATGCTACAGACCAAACATAATCCTTATGTTCCTTTAGGGTTTTGATGCATTCTCCTGTAGCCGCATTCCATAATTTCACCGTATTGTCTGAGCTACCGCTAGCAAGTACTTTACTATCGCGACCGAATGCTACACATACAACGTCATGGGAATGCCCTAGAAACATTCTTTTTTCACTGCCCTCTTCCACATCCCAAAGACGAATAGTACGATCTTCGCTGCAGCTAGCAATTGTTTTTCCATCGTGACTAAAAACTGTACTCCATACCCAATTTTCATGTCCTTTAAGGAGTTTCTTTTCTTTGGTATTGCTAATATTTTCAACATCAACATCCCAAAGCTTGATAGATCGATCTGCACTACCGCTTGCTAAGGTATCACCATCTGGATTAAAAGCCACCGAACGAATTCTACCTTTATGTGCCCGTAACGGAAAACATTCAAAGTTTTGTAATTCAGGTTGCAATTTCCACAACCGAATCGTCCAGTCATCTCGTCCGCTAGCAAGAATTGTACTATCGGGACTAAATGCTAAAGAATAAACATCGCGGGTATAGCCTTTCAAAATATTCCAGCAATCTCCATTTTCTACATCCCAAACCCTTGCAGTCTGGTCATCGCTGCTACTAATAAGAGTGCGTCCCAACGGATGAAAAGCAATATCCCATACCTGGCTTTCGTGACCGGATAATGTTCGTTTAAAGTTACCAGTTTTGGTATCCCATAATTTAATCGTGCAGTCTTCACTACAGCTAGCAATTGTATCGCCATCATTGCTAAAGCGTACTTTATAAACCTTTCTCTTATGACCGTAACCGCTTGATAAAATTTTTACACATTTGCCCGTTTCCCATTGCCAAAGTCGAATAGTTTTGTCGTAACCACAACTGACTAGTAGTTCACCTTGCGGATGAAAATCTATTGCATAAACATCATCCTTATGCCCCGTCAAAGTTTGCAAACATTCTTTTTTGTCAATATTCCAAAGTTTAATGCTACCGTCAGCACTACTACTAGCAATAACATCCTTATTCTGGGGATTAAAAGCTACAGACCAAACCGATCCACTATGTCCTACTAAATTTTTATAGCACTCACCAGTTTCAACATCCCAGATTTTTATGGTTCTATCTTCGCTACTACTTGCCAATAGCTTGCCATCAATATTAAATGCGACTGAATAAACTTTGCTCTCATGCTTTAACGTATGAATGCATTTACCGCTGTCGATATCCCATAATTTAATTTTGGAATCGGCACTACCACTAGCAAGAATTTTATTGTTAGGACTGAACGCAAATGTCCATACCCAAACGTTATGTCCTTTTAAGATATTGAGTAGTTTAATATCCTCCGTCTGCCATAATCGTACCTCACCATTTATTACTCCTGTTGCGAAATATTTACCATTGTGGCTAAAACTTACCGATACCAGACTAGACATCGTATCGCTAAATACAGAACCACGTAGATCGCTATTAGTAAATTGGGTTTCTTTTAATCTCACATCCTTAAAATAAGCCTGCCAAATTGTCAAATTAGAAAAATTTAATCCACTTAGACTAATTTGCGATTCATATTCATCAACAATTTGAAGATAACGCAATAAATTAATGATATTACCTGCTGCGTATCCTTTTATCGCTCGTAGTGGCTCTCGCAGCTCTCGTTGCTGACGTAATATTTTGATTAATTGAGATTTTAATTCTTTCTCGCTACCAAAAAATTCTATCAGATGTTTCTTTAATGGTTTCAGAATTAAATGTTCTTGTCTTTTACGAAAATAATCTAGCGAACGCGCTTTAATAAAAGGATATTCACTAATAATTTTAAAGTCATGACCGCGTTTAATTTCCTCCGCTGCATGGTAAATTACAATTTTTATGGTGTAATCTGCAACTACAGATTGTAGGCTAAATCTTGCAACACCTGCATCTACTGATTTTTCAATTAGCGATCGCCGTAATAAAGACTCTACAGCTTCTAAAAGTAGAATATTATCTTGTACAATCAAATCTTTTTTCATATCCGCTAAAGAAGCAGAATCTTGATTGATTGCAAACCAATACATAAGTTGTTTCTCTAAGTCCGACAAACGGTTGAATTGTTCTTCTAAAAGAGTGCGAATATTTCCATATACAGCCGTATTTTGGTCGATTTGCTCTAAAAATTCAGCAACATTATTATTAAACAAATCATATAAAGTGGTAGCAACTATTTTCAGTGCTAATGGATTACCAGAGTAAAGCTCTACTAGTTGCTTTAACTGTTTTAACTGTTCTGTTGAACTTGAAATAAATCCCTTATCTTGAAGAATAGCATTCGCATCCTCAAATTTTAATCCTGTAAGCTGCAATACCCTAACAGGTAAATTTTTGCCTTCCAACATTGCTACTTCTAACGGTTTTTCCCGACTTGTTAGCAGCAAACAACTCTTATGTGATGTTTCTCCAACTTTTTGAAATAAATCGCCGTAAATTTGATAGCCATCTCGATATTTCCCTACTAATTCATGTTCTTTTCCCTTACTACTACTAAACAAAGACTCAACATTATCTAAAATTATCAAGCAGCGATGTTTCCGCAGTACATCGATTAAATACAAGATTTTCTTATTATTATCATCTTCTGAGTCAAAATCCATCCCATCATCACTGGGTAGAAACTGCAAAATTTCAGTCAAAATATCATTTAATTGCGGAGAATTGCGAAGACTACGCCAAATGATGTAGTTAAAACTATGCCGTACCTGTTCTACTATTTTCGCAGTAAGGATAGTTTTACCAATACCTCCCAATCCCAACACCGCAATCAAACGGCATTTTCGATCCACAATCCACCTTGTTAAATCTGAGATTTCCTTATTTCTACCCTGAAAACCTTTAATATCAACTGCTTCGCCCCAATTCTCACTGATTTTTGGTCTGTTTGCTTCCAAAGCTAGGTATTTTTGAATTAAAAATTGCTTAAGCTCGTAAATTTTTTTATTCTTACTGCCTTCAATTTTGAATTTTTTGTAACTTTCACCTAACCTTTTCCGCACTGCTGGTTGAGATATATCTAACTTATTAGCAATCTCTGGCCCCGAAAAACCCTTTAATGCTAATTGTAAAGCATCTAGCTCTGTTTTAGTTACACCTTGTTGAGTTGCTACTTCTTGAATAAATTCATATGGTAGCTGGGATTTATTGACAATAATATCCATGTCACATTAGCTCCATGTCACATATCGATATGTGAGATTTATTTCTTTTACTAACCAAATCAAATTTCTCAAAGTTAATAGTTAATATTGTGTTTTACTAATCAAAGATTGAGAATTATTTAAATAAACTTATCGATCATTTCTGGCAAAATATTTAAGTTTAATCCCAAATTTAAAAATTTAAAAAAACTATAACTCTTTTATCACATTTGTGATAAGTATTAATACCCATCGAGATAATTTCATCAAATAATCCATTGCCTTTTGCAAGATTGGCGAGAGAATTAGCATCTGAAAATAAACTAAATTAGACCACAATCATTATGTATGTATAGTATGCAAAAGTCGATAGCTATTAAGGCTTAAGTTTCAAAATCGTTATAATTTTATTCTAATTTCAGTATTTTATTTTTTCTCTCATTAGAGATTATATTACAGATTCGTTATGCTCAGTATAAAATAAACCGACGTTACGATTTATTGAAGAATTTATCTAGAAAAGAATAATATTCTAATGGTAATTTTTGTAGCAATTTCAGAAACTTATATTTAGGGTATACTTTTAGTAGACATATGTGAGATAAAAAGTGAGACGATTTTACTAAGCAATCATTAAGTTGTTTTCGTATCATCACTAAGCATCGAACTTATGTTGGGCACTATGGAAAAAAGCAGGTGACTATGTACAGATTCCAGGAATATGCACAAGCGGACGAAACAGCAAAGACACACTTATATATTGGAAATACACCTTCGGAGGTATATCCTCAATTGAATCAAAATCTCAGGCAATCGATGCTGATATTACCTCCAGTTTTTTTTCACATGGATTTCCTGTTAATTCAAGTACTTTCTGAAAGTGGGTATGGTGAATTGAATATCACCATTGAAAAGAAAAAGCACGAATATGTGGTTTACCTAAAAACTCATCAGAGTCAGCGGTACTTTTTGAGCAAAGAGGATTCACAAATTGTGCATAAGGCATACGAGCAATTAATAGATAACTGGCACCACTGGTTTTCCGAAATTCGCTAAACGGCTACTCGTGATGGTAGTTATTTCATCCCGTAGACACAGGTTTTTTGTGATTAAATGGTTCATGTCTATGAATCAAACTAAATGTCAGCAAATAAAATATGAGGCTTTCGATGAATGAGAAATTTACAAGCCGGTAGGTGTTAAAACACTGCCGGTTTTTTTGATTTTAATGCATTTCGATATTTACAACTTAACCCACCTTCTTGAGTATCAATCATGATTCATAAAAAATATAGCCGATTGTTCCAATTTACCTTTAAGTGTATCAAGTACTTTTTTTTAATGCTAATAGGTTTTTCTATGGCTCTTATTTTAGCAACGGGGGTAGGTTATTTTGATATAGCAATTCAACTGTTTTCTTTTGTTTTCATCGGAATTAGGTTTATGGCGATAATTATGCTTTGTTTAATCGGCATAACCATGATTATTGAATCTTTACAATAATCTGTTCGCAAAAGCTGAATTGTTTACAGGATGTTTTAGAAGGCTTTTACGTCTTGATGCTTAGCATAGCTTTTCAAGCATCTCAATATATGGCGAAAACCTTAGTTTTGTTTCAGTACAGTTAAATCGCAAGGTATAGCCTATAAATTTTCAGACTTTTAAAACATCCTCTTTATCAATGAAAATACAAGCTAAAGCTTTTTTTCAATTTAGTCAAGAAAAAGCCTGGAATCACTCCAGGCTGTGTTTTTAATTCAACTCCATCATAACTATGAAACGCTACAAAATTAAATCTCTTGAAAAAATTAGTTTTACTTTTGCTCGCATATCTACATGGACGGGATATCTTATCGCTTTATTAGCCGTTTTCTTATTTGTAGTCGAAAACGATCCAGAAGTGGTTAACCTAGTACCTGTTGCACAGTTGTTTTTTGAAGCCGCAAAAATTACTGTTGAGTTAGAAAAAAATACAGAAAAATCGAATAAATTCTCAAATCCAAATCATAATTAGTTTTTTAATCCTCTGCGCTGATTCCTAGTGAATCTGGTTATAACTGAGTATTTTTTTTGGTAATTTTTTATTTTTGTGAGACAGGCTTAAGTGTCTGTCTTTTTTTATTGGAATTTTTTGTGAATAAACAAAACATTTGATCAACCCTCTTTAGAGGACTTTCGCTCCACCGCTTAGAGTTTGCAACCTCAAACGATTATCCGAGCGATTCTTAACTAACAACTAACAACTTTCACCCAGAGGGTGTGCATCATCAACTATCAAAACAAAAAACCGGGGAACAATACTTACCCGGTTCGGTCATTTTGTACAGAATCCTCAGTAATGTAGGGACACACTCATATGGTGTCCCTATTTACTTGTTAATTTTGATTTGTTGAACTAAAGATTCTTAAATTATACTTTCGCAGTAGACTTGGTTTTAGCGGAAAGTTCGCCACTAGCATACTTAGCAGCAAATTCATCTAGAGGAATCTGCTTGATCTTGCTAGCGTGCCCAGCGGTACCAAATGCTTCATATCTATCCAAGCAAACCTGCTTCATGTACTTGATGGAAGGCTTGAGGAAGTGACGGGGGTCGAAGTTAGCTGGATCTTTTGCAGCAGCTTCGCGGAAAGCAGCGGTGATAGCCAAACGGTTATCGGTGTCAATATTCACTTTACGTACACCACTCTTAATACCTTTTTGAATTTCTTCAACGGGTACACCGTAGGTTTCAGGAATCTTACCACCGTACTGGTTAATCATATCCAACCACTCTTGAGGTACGGAAGAAGAACCGTGCATTACAAGGTGAGTGTTAGGCAAACGGTTGTGAATCTCTTCAATTCGGCTGATTGCCAAAACTTCACCAGTAGGCTTACGGGTAAACTTGTAAGCACCGTGGCTGGTTCCAATCGCAACTGCTAAAGCATCAACTTGAGTTCTTTCCACAAATTCAACAGCTTCATCAGGATCTGTTAAAAGTTGATCTCTGCTGAGTTTTCCTTCAGCACCGTGTCCATCTTCAGCTTCACCCATTCCAGTTTCCAAAGAACCCAAACAACCAAGTTCTCCTTCCACAGAAGCACCAACAGAGTGAGCTACCTTCACTACTTCAGCGGTAACATTCACGTTGTACTCAAAGCTAGCAGGAGTCTTGGCATCAGCTTCCAAAGAACCATCCATCATTACACTGGTAAAGCCGTTACGAATTGCAGAATAGCAAGTAGCAGGGCTGTTACCGTGGTCTTGGTGCATAGCAATGGGAATATTAGGATGGGTTTCCACTGCTGCCAAAATCAAGTGGCGTAAAAAGTTTTCTCCTGCATACTTACGCGCACCGCGAGAAGCCTGCAAAATCACAGGGCTATCAGCTTCTATAGCAGCCTGCATGATTGCCAAGATTTGCTCCATGTTATTAACGTTATAAGCTGGGATGCCATAACCGTTCTCAGCAGCATGATCCAACAGCAGACGCATTGGTACGAGCGCCATATATATTCCTCCTAATTTAGTTCGATCGCTAATCTTTAAGACAAGCGTAATTCTTACGTTAATCTTAATATTTTTTTCAACTTATAGGAAATTATAACTATTTGTGCGTACCTATGTTCAAAAAGTTTCTTATCTAAGATTGGGAATTGGTCATGGGGCATGGGGCATTGCCAATAGTTAGGAGTTATGAGTTAAGAGTTAGGAGTTGGGAATTTATTTCTACTTATCATCTTTTAATTTTTATCGGCTTTTGCCATGCGCTATGCCCAATCCCCTATGCCCTTACCAATAAAGTAGGGAAAAAACGTAGGTACCAGAAACCCGGTTTTTCCGAAAAACCGGGTTTCTAAAATCTTACAAATGATTTAGGAATGCGATAATCTTTTATCGGCTTTTGCCATGCGCTATGCCCAATCCCCTATGCCCTTACCAATAAAGTAGGGAGAAAACGAGATAATTTACTTCCTTCTAAATGGGTAGCCTGGGATTCGAACCCAGAACAAATCGGTTAAAAGCCGAGTACTCTACCGTTGAGCTAGCCACCCATCGCGTTTTTCGCGACTAATGAATAATAGCATAACACCCTATTGTTTTGTAAAGGGGTTTTTAGAAAAAATTTGCTGTGAGACGAATCATTGCACTATGACTGGCTCCGGGTTTCAGTACAGTCAAGTGTTCTTTAGTATTCATGGCATTCCGTGGTCCGCTCCAAGGTTCTAAGCAATAAAAGTCTTTGCCTTTAACCGTCCAAAATACCAAGGTTGAGAAGTTGTCGTCGTATTCCAGCGTGATTTTTAACTTACGATCTTTGTCTGTAACGCTGGTAGATTTTGCATTTAGCTTTGTAAATGCTACATCAATTTCATCTTCATTAAAATCGAAATTACCGTTAAATGGGTGAATTTCCTTGCTGCCTTTTTTCTGAAACTCACTCGATGGGATGTCAAATTCTAGTTGACTTTTGTCATGGGTTAAGAAGTAAGGATGAAAGCCCACCGAAAAAGGCATTGCTTCGGAAGAGTTATTCTTAAATTCTTGAAGTATCGTTAGCACGTTGCCATGCAGTTGATAGGTGAAATCCACCTGAAAATCAAAAGGGTAAACTGGCTTAGTTTGTTCGTTGCTGTTCAGATGTAGCTTTAGCGAAATATTCTCTACGCTAACTTCTTCGCCTACTTGCCAAGGTAAGTTACGACCAAAACCATGTTGCTTGAGCTTAAAATCTTTACCGTTTAAAGCGTAAGTATCGTCAGGTAAATTCCCACAAATAGGAAACAGAATCGGATTTCCACCTCTAATGCTCATTTCCGGGTTTTTTAATCGTTCTTCATCAAGATAAAAAACCTCTTTACCGTCAATGCGCCATTTCGTAATAATACCGCCACGTTTCGGCAGCACTTCCAACTGAGACTTAGCTTTCTCGTCAGTCAGAATGTAGGTTTCGTACTGTCTTTGTTCAACGTTAATAGAAAACATAATTTAATGGTTAGTAGTTGGTAGTTGGTAGTTGGTAGTTGGTAGTTGGTAATTGGGGATGGGGCATGGAAAATAGTTAGGAGTTAGGAGTTAGGAGTTAGGAGTTAATAATTAGATGTTTCTCCCTGTCCCCTTGTCCCCTTGCCCCCTTGTTCCCTTGTCCCTATTCTCCTAATACCCATTACCCATTACCCACTACCCATCACCAATTACTCATCTTCAGCAAAAATAAATTTGTGTAATTCGCTTGCATCTGGTTCGGGGCTACTTTCGGCGAATTCTACAGCTTCATCAACGGTTGCTTGAATTTTTCGCTCTATGTCTTTTAGTTCTTCTTGAGAAGCTAAGTTTTGTTCGACTAGATAAGCTGCAAATTTCTTAATTGGATCGCGAGAAAACCAAAATTCTTTTTCTTCTTTACTACGCATTTCATCTGGATCTGCTAATGAGTGACCCCGGAAACGGTAGGTA
>JBCCLY010000110.1:0-9031 GCA_039026655.1 Cyanobacteria bacterium P01_C01_bin.38
AAACAAGCCATAGAAACGGGAGAATACGGAAACAATTATCAAAAACTTGTAAACGACTTAAATATCATCTTATCTAACAAAAAAATCAATATCAATCCCGATTTATCCGGCTTCACCTTTAAACTAGATATAGAAGGTGAAGATACAGAACTATATCCCGAAGATTTAAGTCACGGTGAATTAAAAAGACTTAGTATTTATGCTTGGATAAAGTACAATATTGTAGAAGATTCAATTGTTTTAATAGATGAAATCGAAAATGGATTTCATCCGGATTGGCAATATCAAATAATTAAAGATATCGCTGAATGGGCACCTGAAAATCAATATATTATCGCGACTCACTCATATGAATTGTGTCAAGCAGTAACTCCCGCTCATGTTAAAGAATTAGAACCAAGGTTAATAAAGCAAGAATCGGAATCATAAATATGGGTTTGAAGCCGGAAGAATTGCAGCAACATTGTCTGCAAATTCTTAAGCAACGTAGAATTAAAAATAAAATTGTTGTTCTTTGTGAAGGTGAAAGAGATAAGAAAACTCAGGGTATACCCTCTCCTAGCTCTTATAGCAAAATGGAACAATTGCCAGATGCTAATTTTTATAATGCCTGCGTTCCAAATACTTGGAAACAATATCGACCACAATTTTTTACCTGTGGAGATCGAAAGGATGTAATAGATAGTTATTTTAATCTTTTAGAATTACATAATCGAGACATTAATAATTCCTATTTAAGTCCAACTAAGCTTTTTGCAATTGTAGATTTAGATAATCAAATTCAAAATATAACAAACGAATACGATTATCAGTTTTCAGATACAGAAGAAATTTTTACGCATTTGTACGAGAAAGGTAAAGTTAATAAAAAAAATATCAAAGAACATCGTATATGGGTAACTGGTTTAATCCACAAAGAAGCTTATTTTGTTACACCTGAGCTTCAATCGGTTTTTGATACTTTTTTAAATACTCCAACTTATGAAAGCAATAAACTCTCGCTTGAAAAAATTTATCTAAAAATGGCAGATGATATTATTGATGATGCCGATTTAGAAAATAATTTAGCAAAGATATCTAATCGAATAGATTATTGTACTGAATTAGATTGCTCTGAAATCAATAAATTATGCAATTCGTGGAAATCTGAATTTAAAGCTTGTAAAAGTGAATTGCAAAAGAATGAATTAACATACAGTTTACTAACTTTCAAAAAAGCTAAATATTACTGGAAGCAAATCCAACCACCAGCAGATACAAACATTTCTCCTGAAAGATTTAGAGAACAATTATCGCTAGAAATTGCAAAATTTTATTCCGAAAATACTATCAATCCCAAATATCATATTTCCTTTTTACTAAACTATTTATCTAATTGAAATTCTTCCCCCTCTTCCCCCTCTTCCCCCTCTTCCCCCTCTCACCTTTGGTACTAGTGATCTGTCCCATAAAATATGATGGGTTCGCTTTTTTCGTAACCTAGGGAGACGTTATGTATAACGTCTCTACACCCCGTCAAAATTATTCCCAACTACGAACCTTTTTCTCTAAAAAACACAAATAAAAGCGCCTTATCCTTCGTATAGGGTGAATGGATAAGGCGCAGTGCTAGGAACAATCTATAAAACTCTGAAATACATCGCGATTATCTCAAAGTTACGAATATTTACTTAGACAAAAAATTAAGTATTTTCCGAAGCTATAATAAATTCTATCTACTTATAATTACTTACTCCCTTTAACAGCTTACCAACTGTCTTTGGGAAGAATTTTGAAATCTAAAAGTACTAGCAGCCCAGTCTTTCAAATCGGGTGCTAAGCGAACCAATTTACGTAAAATATCTTCATTTACAAATAGCACCAAAGGAAATTTAAACTGTTTCCCGAATTCATCTCGCATCAAATTTGTAGAGATAATCAGTTGATTAATTGCTTCGACAGACTCCAAACCTCTTACCACCAAAGCATCGGGACTATCGGAACCTAGTACAGAAACAATGTTTGTGTAAAGCGTTTCTGCCTTTGATGACAAAATCACTTTTCTAATATCCACCGTTGAAAACTCTTTCAAGACACTGAGAACTTCTTCTTGCTTGTTCGCATTGCAGCACGCTAGAAGCAGCGAAAACTCACCATCGGAAAGTGCGATCGCCCTTGCCAACCTTTGAACAACCGCCGTATCATTTGTCGTACCGTTCTGAGAATCAATCAAGCCTATCATCAGTAATCCTAAGTTTTTTAATTAAATTATCCAACCTCGTATCCAATTTATCAGTACAATCACTCAATGCACTCATGCTTAAGAATGATATATACCAGTAAACTGAATTACTTTTTTGCCCCAACTACCTAAGTATACTCAGAAGGTAATTATTGAGGATGTGGTGCCGCACCCCGCATTTTTAATTACTAAGTATCAGGGATGGGGAAAGTTAGGAGTTAGGAGTTAGGAGTTAGGAGTTAGGAGTTAGGAGTTAAGAGTTAGGAGTTAGGAGTTAGGAGTTAGGAATTAAGAGTTAATTGTTAGTTGTTAGTAGTGCGAGCATCTTGCTCGCTCGATACTAACGAGCAAGATGCATATCTTGACAGACGCACTATGTCAAGCGCGGACACGTTGCGCTAACGTTAACGCACTACGTAATATTTCCAATTACCAATCCCCAATACCCCATGCCCAATGCCCCATGCCCAATTACCAATCCCCAATGCCCCATGCCCAATGCCCCATGCCCAATCCCAACTGTTCACTGTTCACTGTTCACTGTTAACTGTTAACTGTTAACTGTTCCGTGCAACATCCGAAGAGTTATCCAAGTCATGAAAGTTAGTTTTGTACTCAGTAAATTATGAATATATTTGTTAATTGGTTTATTCGCCTGTTTTCGTTTAGCCAGCAGCGCCGACAAAAACCGGCGTTTCTGGCAGCTATTTTTACTCTGTCGCTGATGGCTGGGGTGATGTTTTCTATCCCCGCACCGGCTCAAGTAATTATTAAAACTCGTCCCTCACCAACAGTTGTCAACCAAAACTTGCCAACTGTTATACCACCCGTACCAACGAGTAACCCCACTCGATTGCCGACAGTTACACCTGGGCAGCTACCGACTATTAAACCTCCTCAAGCGCAAACTGTTACCAACCGCGAGCAGTTAACTGAGTTACGAGGGGTATGGTTAACTAATATTGATAGCGATGTTTTATTTTCAAGCAGCAATCTTACTAATGCTTTAACGCGTCTCAAAGAATTAAATTTTAATGTAGTGTATCCTGCGGTGTGGAATTGGGGTTACACTTTGTATCCTAGTAGAGTTGCTAGAAGAGTTATCGGACGTAGTGTAGATCCAACGCCAGGATTGAGAAGGCGCGATATGCTTACAGAAGCCGTAAGTGAAGGGCACGCAAGGGGTTTGAAGGTAATTCCCTGGTTTGAATTTGGCTTTATGGCACCTGCCGATTCGCTTTTGGCAAAACGTCGCCCCCAATGGCTTACTAGAAAAGTTGACGGTAGCAAAATCAAGAAAGAAGGTACTCACGATAGAGTTTGGTTAAATCCTTTTCGTCCTGATGTACAGGGATTTATCAAAGATTTAGTCGTGGAAATGGTGCAAAATTACGATATTGATGGGATTCAATTCGACGACCATTTCGGCTTACCATCGGAATATGGATACGATAGATATACTGTAGCGCTATACAAAAAAGAGCATAACGGTAAAGCACCTCCCAGAGATAATAAAAATCCAGAATGGGTAAAATGGCGTGCAGATAAAATTACCGACTTCATGAAAGAGGTATTTTTCGCCATCAAAGCAGTTGATAAAAACTGTATTGTTTCCGTATCACCAAATCCCCAACGTTTTTCCTACGAATACTTTTTAGCAGATTGGAGAAGATGGGAACGTATGGGATTAATCGAAGATTTGATAATTCAAATTTACCGCAACGACATGAACGTGTTTATCAAAGAAATGGAGCAACCCGAAGTAATCGCCGCTAAAAAGCATATTCCCACAAGTATTGGCATTCTTTCCGGCTTAAAAAACAAACACGTACCAGTAGAACAAATCGAAGCACAAGTAAAACAAGTTCGCGATCGCAACTTTGCCGGAGTATCATTCTTCTTCTACGAAACCCTGTGGAATCTGAGCAAACAACCATCGCAACAGCGTTTATCTGGTTTGCGGGGATTGTTTTCTGAACCAGCGAAGTATCCGAATCTTTTAGCTAACTCCAAGAGTTAGATAGATTGGGAGGTGGGAAGGGTTAGAGGGGAGAGGGGAGAGGGGAGAGCTTGATTTTTTTGAATCAAGATGGATGGTATCATGTGCGCGAAATCAGTTATAGTTTGTCATTGCAAATTGAGAAAATGTTTTTCCCTCGCCGCTGGTATTTTTGGCGAGGGTAATTTATTCGGTAATCAATACGAACAAATAAATTTCAAATAGGGATTTAAGTGGGAGCTTTAACGTTGATAAGCACCAAGAAGCAGTATCTGTACATTCGAGTTTCGCATTGCTTTGAGTAATGTTTTTACTTGTTTGAGATTATTGGAATTTTGGGATTTTGATTCAAATCTAATTAAATAGCGATAGCTATGAATACTTTCACCAAGGGGTACTGAATTTACATTCACTACATAAAAGCCAGTCTTTTGTAGTTTTGATATAGTGTCTGAAAAGATTCGCGAACCAGAAGCTGCTTTGAGTGAAATAATCAAATGGTTGGAATTAGGGTTCAAAGAAGCAGAACCCGACCGCACAATTACCCAAAAATTTGTCTCGTAGTTGTTATCTTGGATATTAGTAGCCAGAGTTTGAAGTCCGTAAACTTTGGCAGCATTAGGTGAAGCAACAGCAGCAGTTGTACCGTCACCGCTAGAAACTTGTTTCGCAGCAGCAGCGGTGGAATTTACCTCAATCAAAGGAACTTGAGGAAAATTTTGATTTAAATAAGTTTCTACTCCCCGTAAAGCGTTGGGATGGGAGATAATTTCTTTGATATTGCTAGCTTTGGTACCGGGTTTTACAAGTAAACTGGAGGATATTGGAATTGTCACCCGATCAATTACCCGCCATTCGGGGTCGAGTTTCTCAAAGATGAGACCGTAGGTTTCAGCAACAAAGCCACTGTTCGAGTTTTCTATGGGAATTAATCCGCGTTTAACTTTACCACTTTTAATCGCAGTCGTGACAGCGGTAATAGTTTCGTAGGGAACAATTTTCTCAAAACCAGGTGTTTGAGATTGATAAACTTTAGTTGCTTGTTCGGAGTAGGTTCCGATCGGACCGAGATAGGCTAATTCATCAGCCAACACCGATTTTTCTGTAATAAAACATAGCCCGAATGCAATAATTGCGATACCAACAAAACTAATTAAACTAGTTCGGAGCTTCCATGAGAGCATATTAGACAATGTTTAAAGCAACATGGAATATTATCTAGGCAATAGGTAATCTAAGAGCAAGTTAGGAGTTAGGAGTTAGGAGTTAGGAGTTGTTTAATTTTGGATTAAAGAAGTTGTGAGTTGGGAGTTGCGAATTAGAAGTTTCTAATTTTCTTCCCCCTCTACCCCCTCTACCCCCTCTACCCCCTCTCCCCCCTCTCACCTTATCCCCCAATCCCCAACCTGCCAGCTAAACCTGGACTCAGTGGAATCAAAATTGCAGCCATTACAAATAATGCTACAAGCCCTAATACAGCGCGTGTATCATCGGGTTCGGTGATTTCGTTCAAGCTCGGACGTTCTAAATCTCTTTGTAAAAATAGAATTACAATTGCCCAATATAAAGCTAGAGAATTACCTAAACCTACTATTCCTAAAATAACCAAAGTTGCGAATGTAGTGCGTCCGGCGATTTTACGTCCGTATATTGCTTGTACAATTCTACCGCCATCTAGCTGTCCTGCTGGCATCAAGTTCAAAGCTGTTACGACTAAACCCAACCAGCCAATTACCACTAAAGGACTTACGTCTACTACAGTTGATTGTAAAGTATTGCCTAGAAAAATTCTTGCTAAACTTCCTACTAAAATCGAACCTTGAAAAAATTGGTTTGGTAATTGAAATAAACTTCCTTCGTGGGAAAGCAGCAATCCCACAATTAATATTAAGAATGAAACAATTCCCCCCGCAGTAGGTCCAGCTAAAGAAATATCAAACAAAACTTTACGATTGGTAAGCAATGATTCAAAGCGGGTAATTGCACCGAAAGAACCAATTTCTACTGAAGGAATCAGGTAAGGTAAACTTAATTTTACTTTGTGACGGCGAGCAAGTACTCGGTGTCCGGCCTCGTGAGCTAGTAAAATTGTGAGAAAGCCTGCTGCAATGGGTAAAGCTTCTTGAAACCTTGCTGGATTGGAAAAGAAATCGAAACTTAATAAAACTCCTGCCGCTTCTAAACTTGTGGCGATAGTTGCTAGAAAAAGGATACCTGCAAAGGCTTTTTGTGCCGGAGACATCGAACGCGGGTCATTACGGCTCGGCAGAACAATTATAGTAGGTCTACCTTCAGGGTTTTCAAGTAAAAATAGGCGATATTTATCACCAATACGCTCGCGTAAACTCGCACTCAAACGGTTGAAAACGTCTTCCGGTTCACCTCTTAAATTACCTTTAAAAATAGCACCTTCTTGATAAGCAATAGTTTCGGTAGCAAAATACGTATCGATACCGAAAATACTTTTAATAGTACTTAAATCTTCTTCAGGAATAGGCATTATCTCAGGTTGTGATGGCAGTGCCGATGATGGCTTGGTAGAATTATCTTGCGATGATTCCTCAGCGATTCTTTCGGATGCTTTCTTCTTAATCATTTCCTCTTGTCCCATTGCCCGTAACTGTCTGCCAATAGCTATATACAAACCAGCAAAAGCAATAGAAAGGAAGAGTACACCTGCAACATTGATATAAATTCCCGCAGCAAGCAAACCAAAATATAACAGCCAAGGAGTTATCAACACCACCGACTGAAGCCAAGCCAGAATGCCCAACTTACCATAGGGCTTAGCGCGAACAAACCCCCAACCCAAAACCCCAAAAGCAACCAATACAATCGCAGCAATAATTGCTGTTTCTGATGAATTCATCTTTAAAATTTAAACCTTCTGACAGTTATTTACAGTTATCAGCAACGCTAACAACTGCTATCCCAGCTTCTTCATCTATGAATTCGGCTATAACGGATATTAATAATTTATAACGATGCCTGTCTAGGACGAAATTTACATGAAGGGCATTGACGCTTTTTTTCTTTTATGGTAATGTATTTTATAATGGGAATAGGTGCGCCCATATATAGGGTATTTTTCAAAAATAAGTTCCTATTTTCGTCGCAATAACGCAACAAAACGCGACAAAGTTATAAACGTAGAGTTTTAAGATTTAATATTCGTAATTCGTAGGGTGCGTTATGGCTTTAGCCGTGAGCGCACCGAAATTTAGGTATGATGGTGCGTTGCGCTGCTCGCGAAAAAACACCCTACAGCTAACGTACCGAAATGTAGTGTGTCCCGTTAGTTTTGACAGGTTTGTAGTTGGCGCTTTAGCGCTCTGAGGACTAAAGTCCCAACTACGAACCCATTAAGATTTATGGGACAAACCAGTAGGTATGATGGTGCGTTGCGCTGCTCGCGACAACACACCCTACAGCTAACGCACCGAAATATAGGTATGATGGTGCGTTGCGCTGCTCGCGACAACACACCCTACAGCTAGATGCAAGCAGCGTTTTAAGGAAGAGGAAGACAGGAGGGGAATAACTAATGAAGATACCTCCCCAAAACGATATGACAGATTTAATATACCTTGCAAATAGAAATTCTCGCTAAACTTTTTATAGAAAAATTAGGCTAGATAAATAAAATTAAGTTTGGAATATATAGCATTCCTAAATCATTTGTGAGATTTTAGAAACCCGGTTTTTTGAAAAAACCGGGTTTCTAGCACCTAGCTTTCTCACGACTCATCTAGGATTGCTATATATAAATACTTGGGCAAATAAAATAGTTAATTTTTCTTGATCTAAAAAGTCTTAATAAAAACATTAACATTACTGAAAAAGGAAATGCAAAAGACTTATCTATAAGTTGTTTAAATATATTTTTTCTGAGATAATCGGTAATTAAATTCACTTTTGATCGAGATTACCAGTAGTTAAAATTAGTTTCCACAAATTAACTAATTGGAAGGATTAATCAAGATTATACAAAATAGTCTAACCTTGATATCAGTAAGAGTTTCAAGTTTCAATGTCCTAATTTGAAAGTACATTTTTCGTCTCGATACACGGCAATATTCATAAAAATTCTGATTTTGTTAGTAATGTTTATAGGGCTAATAAATCACATCAAAGCTTTCTTTGATGAAATATTTTTAAGCCTGCAAATAACTCTTATTTCAGAAACTATAAATCTTCAATCAGATCGGAAGATTAATTAACAGCAATAAAATATCGCACGCGTCTTGTGAATTGGTAACGAGTCCGAAATTCCGACAAAAAAATTGTATTTATTGGAAATAAAAATGAAATCATTAAAGCTAACAATTGCAACGTTGGTATTAGGAGTAATTGCTTGTAGCCCCAAGGCTAATGCGACAGATTTATTTGCAACTACCCAATTAAAATCGGAATCTAAATTAGAGCTAGCTCAAACTAATCTCAAAGATGCTGAAAAATACTTTAATGGCGGTAATACAAAGACAATGCGAGGGGATTATCAAGGAGCAATCGCCGATTACACCAAAGCTATACAAATTAATCCCCAATTAGCCCTAGCCTACCTCAATCGAGGTGCTGCTCGTATTAAGTTAAAAGATTATCAAGGAGCAATGGCTGATTCTACCAAAGCTATACAAATTAATCCCCAATTAGCCGAAGCCTACCTCAACCGGAGTTTTGCTCGTATTCAGTTAAAAGATTATCAAGGTGGAATAGCTGATTCTACCAAAGCTATACAAATTAATCCCCAATTAGCCGAAGCCTACCTCAACTTGAGCTAGCTTTAATTTAGATTCGAGTTTAATCGGTAT
>JBCCLY010000111.1:0-9011 GCA_039026655.1 Cyanobacteria bacterium P01_C01_bin.38
CGGAAAGAAAGTAGAGGTTCACATCAAAGAAGTGATTTTCCAAATTCCAGTGAATCTGAAAAAGTAAACTATCGTATTCATTTAGATGAAAATCATCAACTGAAAATTTCCAGACATAATATTCAGCCGTTGGAAAAGGAGCTAAAGAATATTGTCGCTGGAACAAATGAGATAAATAATTTTGAAGGTAAATTAATTGAGTAATTATCTACTCATATTTGATTTGCTAAATAACAGGCTTCGCGGTAGCACAACGGTAGTTTTGCCGGAAGAGAATCGGAAGCCGCAAACTGCCTCTCCTACGTGTATTATGCCCTCCGGGCACGCTGCGCTAAGCTATAGCGTATTTAATTTGTATTTTTCTAGCGGGCAAGATGCCCGCACTACAAAACGTTTGCATTTTTGGATTATATAATTTAGCTGCACATCAACTTAATAAAAATCAATTAGGATTCCTATAGAACTGAAAAAAATAAAAACAATTACCAATTACCAATTACCAATTACCAATTGACTTTTCTTCAATTCCTTCAATTTCCTTAAATTCTTCAATATCTTCAGGCTCTTCATCCATTAAGTCAAGTAAATGGCTTACCATTTCATCATCATCAAAATCTTCTTCTCCATCGACGTTGCCATTATTTCCAGAATATATAAAGCCGTTTTCTCCCACAGAAAATTGATTTAAGCTTTGCTGTAATTCTGCAACTTGCGCCGATAATTTTATAATCGTTTCCTCCATATCTTGGATTTGCCTTTTTTCTTCCCTATTCTCAAAATCTCTTTTTAAATCATCAATAGAGCGCTGTAACAACAAAGTGTTTTCTTTCCAGATAGTATTTTCAGCTTCTAACTGTTTTATCCTGGAAATCAAAGGTTCTATGTCGCTATTAAAGTTAAAAGTATTCATATAAATATTACTGTAATCCCGGTGCCCGATCATACGATGAAAAATAAGTAATCGTTAGACAATTTTATATTTTAATTGCCTGTTGCTGACACCTACAGTAACAAAGATGATAGCGGTAAGCTTGGCTTGAATGTTATTTGGATGACTTTTCTATATTTTTAATTATTAAAAACGATTCTATACCTGATGCGATCGATAATTAAAAATACAGTCGAAGAATACAATTTTTATTCTACACTGCGACTTATAGAAACGTTTTACATAATATATTTTTTACTGTCTATATGCGAACTATTGCTGAGATAAACGATAAAATAAACCGTAAAAAGGCGGTAGTTTTAACAGTTGAAGAATTGAAAGCAAAGGTCGCAGAGGTAGGGGTTTCTAAAGCTGCAAAACAAGTTGATGTAGTGGTCACTGGCACTTTTGAGCAAATGGAATCAAGTGGTGCCATTATTAACCTTGGACATACTGACCCGCCGATCAAAATTCGCCGTTGCTGGCTGGATGGTGTACCGGCATATTCCGGTTTTGGAGCAGTGGATTTATATTTAGGTGCTAGCAGCACTGCCGAATCCTTAGAAGGAGAAACTGGGAACAGTGGGGAAAATAGCTCAAAAGTATTAAAAGGTGGCGGCAATGTTATAGAAGATTTAATCGCAGGTAAACCAGTACAGGTAAGAGCGCAGGGACAAGTAACTGATTGTTATCCTAGGAACTTCTTTGAAACTACTATTACTCGCGATACAATAAATCAGTTTTATTTATTTAATCCGCGTAATTTATATCAAAATTTTATAGTCGGTGTAAACGGTGGAGAGAGTCCGCTGTATACCTATCTTGGAGTGCTACAACCGCGTCTGGGAAATGCAGTTTATTCTAATCCTGGTGCTATTTCACCTTTACTCAATGACCCATATTTAAAGCTTGTGGGTATCGGTACGCGAATTTTTTTAGGTGGTGGAATTGGTTACGTGACTTGGGAAGGCACGCAACATAATCCGATGCAAAAGCGTTTACCCAATGATACGCCAATTGGTCCTGCTGCAACTTTGGCTTTAATTGGCGATGCCAAGCAAATGGATGCCCGTTGGGTAAGAGGTTGTTATTTCAAAAATTATGGCCCTTCGATCATGCTCGGGGTAGGAGTACCGTTACCAGTATTAAACGAAGAAGTAGTTTCTCGTTGTGCAATACAAGATAAAGATATAGTCGCGCCAATAGTAGACTTTTCTATTCCCCGACGGGTGCGCCCTACCTTTGGTTTGGTTAGCTATACCCAACTCAAATCCGGACGCATCACCATTGACGGAAAAACAGTAAGGGTAGCCCCATTAGCGAGTATATTCCTCTCCCGACAAGTTGCCATTGAATTAAAGCAATGGATTCAACTAGGTAAATTTACCCTTACCGAACCAGTTGCTCCAATTTCAATGGACAGGTCATTTCTCCCCCAAGACCGTTGGAAGGAGTTTTAAGGAGTTAGGAGTTAGGAGTTAGGAGTTAGGAGTTATTAAGGTTAAAGGTCAAAGGTCAAAGGTTAGAATTCCCCTTGTCCCCTCCTCCCCTTGTCCCCTTGTCTCCCTACTCCATCCCTACTCTTCGGGTGGCTTCTGACGCTTCACGGGCTTCGGAGTCGGTCGATTATTCGCCGGTTTTGGAGCATCTCCCGATTGACCTGCTTTTTTTACAGGACGTGGAGTATCACCGCTATGTCGTTTGTTATACGGTCTACCACCTCCTCCACCTCTACGAGGCGGTCTTCCTCCTCCTTTTTTGAAGGGAGGTCGGCGTTTTTTGGGTAAGTCGGCGATGAATTCGGCTTTCTCTATCATCAAGAGGTCTGCTTGGCGCTGGACTTGGAAGTCCCAGAATTTGCCGACAGCTTTGGTGTCTAACTTACCCGTCAGTTTCAATTTGAAATATTTGGGTTTGTCGTCATTTTTGCGAGGTGCTTGCTTGATTTTAACCACCAAGTTACCAGCGTCAAAAGATTGGTAAACCACTTCACCACGAACGGAAAAACCACCATCTGGAATTTCTGATGAAGGTGTTAGTTCAACTGCTGGTTCGGACGTTTTCGATGGCGAATCATCGGCTTTCTCAGATTCTTCATCTTCAGTCTGGGCAGTTGTTGATTCTGGGGATTCCTCTGTAGTTTGGCGATTTACTGCCAACTTTTCTGGTTCCCAAACTCCAACAATCTGGAGATGAAGATTATCGTTTTCTTGTCGAGTACGCGGATAAACCACCCACAAGTGGTCTTTTTCTAAATCCAGATGGTTTTTAACCAAACTCATAATCCGACCTAAGAGGACGGCATCGAGTTCTACATTGTCTGGAGTAACTAACGCGCCTTGAGTAAATTGTTCGCTTGTAGGAACGTAACGTCCGCGAACCAAACCGATTGCTCGGTATTGCATTGGTTCCGAAGGCGGAGGAATTGGTTGTTGCCTTGCGGATTCGTTAGTTTGAGCGGATTCACTCTTAGCATCAGGTTTGTCAACAGTTTGACTACCTTTACTATCAGCTAAGACAGTTTCTGAGCTGTTATCTTGCGCTTCTGTTGAAGAAGCTGATAAATTGGAGGACTCGGACGATTCAGAAGACGGCATCAGGTCGGAATTCATAAAAACTCCTTGCGGCGGAGACACATCCCATATGGGACTTTACAAAAAGTAATCTCAAGAGCTTTTGCATGGTGTAGATAGGCAATATTGCTAATCAAAACAACCACAAACAAGTAAACTCTATGAGATATTAGTGTTGCGAAGATTCGCATTTGAACACTATAAGGTGTAATTTAGCGCCTTTACACTTGGAACAAAAGCATACCATAGCTACAATTTCAGACTATTCCTCCTAAAGTCGTCATTTTAGATACGGCAAAAAAGCGCGTGTATTTGTTATAAAGTTCACAAGTAACACACGGTATTCCGTAAAGTTTCAAGAATTTTTTGTTTTTCAATTTTTTGGTGCAAAATTATTTTATTCAAAGTAAAGGACGGTGAAGGTGTCTCAAGGTCGTAATCGCACTTTTGTGATAATCGTACTGATATTTTCTATTATTGCCTTTGTGGGTGTTTCAGTGGTTCCTATCATAGCGGGTTTCAACGATTCCCAACAATCTGGTAATACTGCTTCGGGTACAGGCAATTCTGCTTCAGATGCCAAAGCAAAGTTAGAGCTAACTGCAAAGGGTTACGAACAAGTTTTAGAACGAGAGCCGGAAAACTCAACGGCACTCGAAGGTTTATTACAAGCTCGTTTAGAGTTATTTAGATTAGGACAAGGTGACGTAAAAGGCATAATTACACCTTTAGAAAAGTTATCAAAGCTTAACCCGGAAGAAACAAGATACGCCGTTTTATTAGCCCAAGCAAAGCAGCAGACAGGTGACAAAGAAGGAGCCGCTCAAGCTTACCGTACTGTTTTAGAAACAAAACCCGGAGATTTACCAGCTTTACAGGGCATGGTAGCCCTTCTATTAGAGCAAAAACGCCCCGAAGCAGCCATTGGTTTACTACAAGAAAGTTTGGATAAAGCCGAAAAAGCAAATAAAATTGAACCCAACAGCGTTGATACCACAGCCGTTCAAGTTTTATTAGGTAGCGTTTACGCCAAAGAGAAACGATACGCTCAAGCCTTATCAACTTACGACAAAGTAATCAAAAATGACCCCAAAGATTTTCGTCCCTTTTTAGCAAAAGCTATGGTTTTAAAGGATCAAGGAAAAACCGAAGAAGCACAACCTTTATTTGAAAAAGCAAATTCTTTAGCTCCAGCCCGCTACAAAGACGAAATCAACAGACAAGCAACCAGCGCTTCCCCCACTCCCACTCCCGAAGTTTCGGCTTCTCCATCTGAGGGAGAGTAAGAGGGGGAAGAGGGGGAAGAGGGGGAAGAGGGGGAAGAATAATTATTTCTAACTCCTAACTCCTAACTCCTAACTCCTAACTCCTAACTCCTAACTGATTAAATTTCTTGAATTGCCGCGAAAATGCCAAATATTAAAAAGAGACATCCACCAGCGAAAGTAAGTTGACGCTCGGTAATTTGTCCGGCTAACATTCTTCCGGAAGTAACGGCTATTACAGCGCAAATGGCGTGTCCTAATATTGCTCCGATGGTTACTCCAATTGGGTTATTTTCGGCGGCTAAAGCAATGGTGGCAATTTGAGTTCTATCTCCCCATTCGGCGACGAAAATTAATACAAAAGCTTCCAGTAAAATTGCCCAAGTATTTTGCTTATCTTTGATTTGCAAATCTGCTTTTTCTACTACTTCTTTGGCTTCTCCTACTACTACGACATCACAAGTTTTACTTGGCATTTGAGTGGAGTCGTAAATTAATTTAAAACCAAAAATTATAAATAAAGCTATTTCTGCGTAATGAATATAAATTTGTGGTAACAAAGAAACTGTTTGTCCTACTCCTACTGATAACATTGTCATTGCTGCTAAAGCTGAAATTGCGCCAGCAAAAACCAATCTTCGAGAATGCTGCATTGCCAAAATCATGGCAATAAAAAAGGTTTTGTCGCCAATTTCGGAGACTGTTATTAATAAAAATCCTGAAATAAAAGCTGTTAGCACGCTATATATAAATTCGATCCAGCCATTGTCATTAATATATTATAAAACTCCATCGGACTTTTAGGAATAAAGAATTAGGAATTGGGAATTGGGGATTGGGGATTGCTTTTATAAAATTAATTAAATTAAATTCATCGAATTTACTGTCACATAATTTGTTTTATACAGGATTTTTTTGACAATTATTAACATTTAATAAATCCTGCTTTTCAACAAATCAAATTTAACAAGATTGCAAGTTATATCAAATTATTGGCGTTGCTGATTTGATGTATGAAACTGATTTATCGGATAATCAAAACCCTTGTAGAGACGCGATATATCGCGTCTCTACATTTAAATTCATACCAGGATTCAGCAACGCCAAATTATTTATTAGCATGAATTGTTCCCACTGTTCCCCATTCCCCATTCCCCATTTCCTACTCCCTACTCCCTACTCCCTTCATTTCTTACTATAAATTGTTCTCACTGTTCCCTGTTCCCCATTCCCCATTCCCCATTCCCTACTCCCCACTCCCTACTCCCTACTCCCTTCATTTCTTACTATAAATTGTTCTCACTGTTCCCCATTCCCTGTTCCCCATTCCCCATTCCCCAATCCCTACTCCCTACTCCCTACACCCTACTCCCTTAATAACTAATCAATATTCACATTTTTATCTTCAATTTCTTCCACAATTGGCTGTTCGTTTTCAATAGTCGTGATTTCTTCTGATGTATTTATCTCTACATTATCGGCGACAATAACGCATTCAGCTTGTGTTTTCGGCTTTATATTCCATTGATCTAAAACATCTTTAACTATTATTTCCTGTACCCAAATCTTTGCTACTACGGTTAAAGGTAAGGCTAAAAATAATCCTAAAAAGCCGAAAAATGTTACGAAGAATAACTGAGATATTAATGTTATCGCTGGTAGTAAAGAAACCTGCTGTGCCATTACTATCGGGGTGATAAAATTACTTTCAGCTTGCTGAATGAAAAAGTATAAAACTAATACAGCAACAGGTTTCCAAGGAGAATCTAATAAGCCGATCGCCATTGCTGGAAAGACGCTTAAGGTAGGGCCTAAATTGGGAATCAAGTTTAAAAATCCAGCTAAAACTCCCAAAGCTAAAGCCGAACGTACTTGTAATATTGATAACCCAATAACGCTTAAAAGTCCTACTAAAAACATGGCAATAGAAGCACCTGTTATCCAGCCTTCTAAAGATACCTCGCATTGATCTAAAATTCCCTCTACTCTTCTACGATAAAAGGAGGGAAAAAGGCGAACAAATAATTTACGGTAGCTCAAAGGATCTGCGATAAACATTCCCGTTAAAACCAGCACGAGTAAAATTTTCAGAATTACTTCCAAAGAGCCAGAAACCAAAGCAAAAGTACTTTCTAAACCACTATTAATAAATGGCTGTGCTTGTGCTATTAAGCTATCTATATCCGGTATGTAGGGAATTATTTGATTAGGAACCTGTTTTCTCAATTCTAAGAGTCTAGTATTAATCTGTCCCAAAGCTTTGGGAATTTGAAAACTTAATTCCTGAAATTGGACTATAAAAGATGGCACAATTAACCAGAAAAAACCAATTACTCCGATTAGAAAAATAGTTATTGCCAAAAATTTTGCAAAGCCGCGTTTTATACCCAAGCGTTGCAGCCGTCGAGCCAGTCGATTTAAGGTAGTAGCTAAAACAACTGCGGCAAAGATAAGTAAAATAACTTCTTTTATCTGCCACAGAATATACAAAGAAATCGTTAAGGCAATTAAACCAATCCATTGACCCAAATTCACGCTTAAACTCCTGGCTCAAGGCTAATAATTATTTACTGATAATGTTGATAGGTTAGCTGATATTAGCTACTTCCGCCTAAGTAATTTTAATTAATTTTTTGTTTCTTAGATAGCTGCCATATCAAAATAGTTGCCATGATTACGTTTGGTAACAATATAATAATCAAAGCATTTGTTGCTGTTTCCGGAATTGATAAACTCGGCGCTACATATTTAATAAAAAGTGAAATAACTGCGGAAATAAATACAACTTTTGATACAAATATAAATTGATTTTTCATCTTATGTACGGTTATACACCTATATACAGGTAGGGTAGATACTATTAACTCTTTTTGGCAATTTTCTACAATAAATTATGTAAAGCTAAAACTAATTTGTATTTTAGATCGGTTATTAACCAAATTTAATTTTTCCTTTGCAATACTTAAATATTCGTTAAAAATACGACGTTATAATGACTCGTTTGCATTAAGTAGGTTGGCGTTGAAAATTGTAACTATGATAAGGGAATAGGGAGTAGGTAGTAGGCAGTAGGCAGTAGAGGTAAGGGCTTTAAGCCTATTTATCCGTTGGGTTACATAGCCCCGGTTTATTTGTGCCTACTTACTTATATGCGAACAAATCTACAGTAGAGAAATTATTTATTTAAGGAAATTAGCAGCGCGAATGTATTTTTTGTAATACGCGACGTATCTCAAAAAAAATATTTTACTTTTTCCTCTTGCCTATTCGTAAAGGCTTAGTAAAAATATTTGCTGTCATATTTTTGAATCGAAAAGAAGGAAATAAAATGCCCGTTGATACTAAAAATAAAAGTCCAATTAAACCACCAAAAATGCGGCAATTTGGCGGCAGCTTATTTATCTTGCTGACTTTGCTATTATTGCTCAATTTTATTGTTCCCGGTTTTTTTGCTCCTGAAACTCCTCAAGCGCCCTATAGCGAGTTTATTGCTCAAGTGCAGGCTGGTAAAGTAGAGCGTGCTATTGTAGGTGGCAATCGCATTCAATACGTGCTTAAACCGAGCTATGGCAAAGAACAGGTATTCACAACTACTCCTGTAGCCTTAGATTTGGATTTACCCAAGATTCTCCGAGAAAATAATGTGGAGTTTGCCGCACCACTTCCCGATCGTAATGGTTGGATTGGTACGCTTTTGAGTTGGGTGATTCCGCCTTTGATTTTCTTCGCTTTTTGGATGTTTTTAATGCGTCGTCAGGGAGGTGCTGCGCTAACTGTTGGTAAAAGTAAGGCAAGAATTTACTCTGAAGGTAGCACTGGAGTGCAGTTTAGCGATGTTGCTGGCGTTGATGAAGCGAAAACGGAATTAGAAGAAATTGTTGATTTTCTCAAGAATGCCGATAAATATACTCGTTTGGGGGCAAAAATACCTAAAGGAGCTTTGTTGGTGGGACCTCCAGGAACGGGTAAAACGCTGTTAGCGAAAGCGATTGCCGGGGAAGCTGGCGTACCATTTTTTAGTATTTCCGGTTCCGAATTTATCGAGCTATTTGTAGGTGTGGGTGCGGCGCGAGTTCGGGATTTATTTGAGCAAGCTAAAAAGCAATCTCCATGTATCGTTTTTATCGATGAATTGGATGCTTTAGGTAAATCTCGCGGTGGTGCTAATGGCATGATGGGTGGAAACGACGAACGGGAACAAACCCTAAATCAGCTACTTACCGAAATGGATGGTTTTGATGCCAA
>JBCCLY010000112.1:0-8997 GCA_039026655.1 Cyanobacteria bacterium P01_C01_bin.38
CAAAACTTTAAAAGTCGATTTAATTATTGGTGCTGACGGTGCAAATTCCCGTATCGCCAAGGAAATGGATGCTGGCGATTATAATTACGCTATAGCTTTCCAAGAACGCATCCGTCTTCCAGAAGACAAAATGGCATACTATAACGACTTAGCAGAAATGTATGTCGGTAATGATGTTTCCACCGATTTCTACGCTTGGGTTTTCCCTAAATACGACCATGTAGCCGTTGGTACGGGTACAATGCATATAAATAAAGCCAGTATTAAGAAATTTCAAGCTGGTGTCCGCGCTCGTGCTGCGAGAAAACTTGATGGCGGCAGCATTATTAAAGTAGAAGCGCACCCAATCCCCGAACATCCCCGCCCCCGTCGCGTAGTCGGAAGGATTGCATTAGTCGGTGATGCTGCTGGTTACGTTACCAAATCTTCCGGAGAAGGAATTTACTTCGCTGCAAAATCCGGACGGATGTGTGCTGAAACCATCGTTGAACTTTCCAACAGCGGACAGTCTATTCCCACCGAAGCAGATTTAAAAGTCTACCTAAAACGCTGGGATAAAAAATACGGTCTTACTTACAAAGTACTCGATATCTTACAGAACGTATTCTACCGTTCCGACGCAACCCGCGAAGCATTCGTCGAAATGTGTGGCGATTTAGATGTGCAGCGGTTAACTTTTGACAGCTATTTGTATAAAACAGTTGTCCCTGCCAACCCCATCACTCAAATGAAAATTACTGCCAAAACCATTGGTAGCTTAATTCGTGGTAACGCTCTTGCGCCCTAGATGCAAGGGATGGGGAGATTGGAAGATAAGGAACCAAGGGGAATTTTAACCTTTAACAGTGCGTCATGGTAATATCCATTGACGCGCTTGTTTTTATTTTATTAACTAGTGTTATGTCCTGTTAGTTCTAATAGGTAATTTCATGTTTGTAGTTGGGACTTTTAGTCCCCGGAGCGATAAATCGCCAACTACGAACCCATTATTTTTGATAGGTAATAAAGTTTGTAGTTGGCGATTTATCGCTTGGATTTAGGACTAAAGTCCCAACTACGAACTAATTCCAAAATATCAAAAACTCCGACTTCTAAATTAACTAGATTAGAAATCGGAGAATTAAAACTATTCTTTTTTAGTTGCGTATTTGGTTATTTAATAGCCAATACGAGCAAAATTAATTTTCTGGGCTATTACTTTTCACAAATTAATTACCTACAGGCTTCTGTGGAATCCCCTTGTAAGGTAAATTTAATCCCAATCTGGAATATTCTTCAATTCTTCTCCACCAACACCAATTCCAGTATGGAATATTTCAGCATCCGCAATATTCATATCTTCCATTGATGCTTCATATACGTTGGAGTCGTAAATTTTAGCGCTGGCTAAGCTCGCATCATTCAAATTAGCTTGCTTAAAATTAACGTTAGTTAAGAATGCCGAAGTTAACTTAGCATTTTCTAAATTAGCACGAGTCAAGTCAGCACCTTCAAGATTCGCGTGTTCGAGATTTGCTCCTTGAAGATTTGCTCCTCTTAAATCAGCACCGATTAAATGCGAGCCGCGTAAATTTGCTCCTGACAAATCACAACCGACGCATTCCCCAGTTTTTAGCAGCTTTTGTACGTGCTGTGGATTTTCAGCTTTTACCGAGCTAGCGAAAAACAGGGGAGCTACTATAGTTAAAGCGGCCAAAAGTTTCTTAATCATAAAATTTCCCCTTTGCTGTCGAATATCTTCCGTTCATTTCCTCACGTGTCTATTATCTCACTAAATTGCTGGAGTATAAGGATTAACGCCAAAGCTTTATAGTAAAAATTAGACTCATCTTAGTTAATAACTAAGACAATGATTAACTGAACAACATATTAACAGTCTTTTCAGTCATTTTAGAATCCGGAAAGTATTGATTCCTTGATGTAAATTTTTGTTAATTTATGATGAAATTTTGGTATAATAAAATTTTATCTAATCGTAGGATTTTATAGTAACTTTCAATACCTATAGTTTGATTGCCTTAATAATAATAGGCATTTACACTGTTGCCGCATCTTGCTTTCAAAAGAAAATGCTCTTAAATGCTACAGCTATCAAATTAATCAATCGGAGCGGCGGGATTTGAACCCACGACCTCCACTACCCCAAAGTGGCGCGCTACCAAGCTGCGCTACGCCCCGTAAATCGGACTTTATCTAACTTTCAAAGATGGATTTTAAATTTTCCTTTGTGAAAATATTAAATCCAGGGGTTTTAACCTTTGTATATTAACACGAATTTGAAACGATACAACTATTTTTTTGAAGTGATTGATTTGAGAGAGTAGGAAGTAGGAAGTAGGGAGTAGGGAGTAGGGAGTAGGGAGAGGGGGAAGAGGGGGAAGAGGGGGGAGAGGGGGAAGAAGAGATTAATTTAAAAAACATTGAGCGCAGCTGCGGCTTGGATTAAATCTTGAACGGCAGTAGAATCCCATTTACCTTCGGTGCAACGTCCTGAATTAAGGATAAAGCGTAAATTGTAAGCGTGGGGATATCCTTCAACTTCCATCCAGATTAAATTACTTTCAGCTTCGCAAGCAATTTTTTCTTCATCCATCAACTCCGAAGCCATTTGTTGCATAGTGTCTGCAAGCTGCGCCAATAGCCGACAAAAATCATTTAATTCAGCTTCCGTTAATTCCACAGCCCAATCATCCGTACCAACCAAGCCTTTGAATTCTTCTGCTGCGGGATTAAAACCGATACGCCAACCGTTTCCTTTTTTAAGTACGCGCATGGGGAGAGGGAGTTAGGAGTTGGGAGTTAGGAGTTAGGAGTTAAGAGTTAGGAGTTAGGAGTTGGGAGTTAGGAGTTGGGAGTTAGGAGTTGGGAGTTAAGAGTTAGGAGTTAGGAGTTAGGAGTTAGGAGTTAGGAGTTAAGAGTTGAGAATCTATCTGTAGTGGGAGCCGGAAAGCTTTGTAGTTTTTTCAAAGTTGACAATTACCAACTACCAACTACCAACTACCAACTACCAACTACCAACTACCAATTACCAACTACCAACTACCAATTACATTTCGCCAATGATTTCTGGCTGAGTTAATTCATCAGACATTTCAATAATTGAACGTAATACGGGCTTCATCAATACATCTTCGGTATTGTCGAAATCTTCGTAACGGCGACGTTTGGCGCGATTTGCCACTTGAACTGTAATTCGGTAACGGTTGGAAGCCGCACTGATTAAGTCTTCCGCACGATGCATGATTTGAGATTGAGTTGTCTCGAATTTAGAACGCCTTAACATAAATTACTAGTTCAAAGGGACAGTTATTAGTTTAACAAGATAGATGAGGGGATGGGAGATAGGAGTTAGGAGATAGGAGTTAGGAGTTAGGAGTTAGGAGTTGGGAGTTAGGAGTTGGGAGTTAGGAATTGGGAATTATAAAACTATTTGTAGTGGGAGCATCTTGCTCCCTTAATGTTTTCCACACGCTAACAATTATCAATTATCAATTATCAATTATCAATGACCAACTACCAACTACCAACTACCAACTACCGATTACCTATTACCAACTACCAATTACCCATCCCCTATGCCCAATCCCCTATGCCCTATGCCCTATGCCCTATGCCCAATCCCCTATGCCCAATCCCCTATGCCCTATCCCCATTCTTATTTCCTTTTAAAAATTATCATTTCGGTTCCGACTACTGGATTGCGGGCTATTAGTTTGCCTTGTAAGTCGGTTATTTCTAGGTGTGTAAAATCTAGTTCTTGGGAGCGCTGTAGGATTTCGGCTGCTAGTTTGTCTTGAAGGTTTTTTTCTAAGCTGTACCAGTCGTTATTGATTTTAATTGTAAGATTACTGTACAGAAAGTTGGCTTGAATTGATTCTATGATTTCTGAAAAGGTGCGATTTTCGGAATTTGAACCTTTTAAGTTAAGACTTATTTCACCAACTTGATTTTGTATTGCTGCTATTAAGGTTTCTTCTGGTGTTAAGGGTATTGGTGGAGTTTCGGTTTCTTCTTGAGTGGGAATTTGTTCTATTAAAGGTGGGATTTCAATTTCTGGCTCAGATATAGTTTCTTCTTCACTGGGTAAAGGAATTTCTTCTGCGAGGGGTGGAATCTCAACTTCTGGCTCGGATACAGTTTCTTGGGTTGGCTCAGAAGTTGTTTTCTCTATAACAGGTGGAATCTCAACTTCTGGCGGTGCGGAAACTGTTTCTTCTGACACTATTGATTCTGGCTCAGTAGTAGATATTACCTGCGGAATTTCAGTGTTTGGGGGAATAGTTGCTATTTCCGATGGTTTGCGATCGAATACGTTTGAAGTTATCAAAAATATCATTACGACTAATCCACCGAGAATGCCGCTCAAAGCTGTGTCTGACAACTTTGCTGATAATTGTACTGGTATGATAAGCCGAATTTTTGCTAATATACCAGTCCAAAGCTGCTGAATCTTTTGTAAAAAATCAGGTTTCTCTTCGCTACCGGGTGTAGGTTCGGTTTCTAAATTTTCTGCTGTATTTTCTAATACGTTAATTGTTCCCCGTAAAGCTTTAACTAATAATGCTTTCCAAAAGGGCAATTTTTCTGGTGATGGTGGCTGTATATTTTGATTTTCTTGTGACATGGAATCTAAGATACGGCTTGTTTAGTTTAAATAAGTTATAAATTTGGATACAAGTTATCGATCGCAGCTTTAATTTATCACTCGATTATATTTGGTAGAGCTTTTTGGGCTTACTTGTAACTTAAATACACTATTAATTTATATTGTGATTTTTTTGTTTTCTAAATAACAAACTATAATCTGCTTTTAGCAATTAAATAATTTTCTCTTAACCAGAATTGTTTTACTTAATTTTTTAATTTTATATCGGTTCTTTAAAACACGATTATTGTGCAGTTAGAAAGAATTTCGAGCTATCTTTATTAATAACTACTTATTTAATTTCGTACATAAAGCTAAAGTATTTTTTCTTAACTCAAAGTATGAAAATCAAGCGTATTGAGATGAACTCTTTTCGCGGAATTGGCGATATGAAGCTGGAATTCCAAGAAAATGAACCTAATGTAATTATTGGTATTAATGGTGTAGGTAAATCCAGTATTTTAGAATGCATTGCGATTCTTTTATCTCGCTATACAAAACCAGTTCAATATCCTACAACTTCGGGAAGATTGTTTCAAGAAGCAGATATTTCTACCGGCAGTGAAGAAACTAGCAACGAAATTACAGTTTCAACTGATGAAGGTGAGGTAACTTGGTGTCTTTCTAAGCAAAGAAAAAAGCGTAGTAAAACTGCTGGCAGCGATTTAAGCGAGTTACGCAAATTCATTGAAGAAACTCACGAAAACATCAAAAATAATCCTGAATTTAATTTGCCCGTTATCGTTCATTATGGCGTAAATCGCGCCGTACTTGAAATTCCTTTAAGAGGTAGAAAAAAGTATTCTAACGAACGAGTAAGTGCTTACGAGCAATCGTTAGACAGCGTACAAATTAACTTTAATAGCTTCTTTCAATGGTTTAAGAAATTAGAAGATTTAGAAAACGAACAAAAACTTGATGATTCCAATTTTGTTAACCATCAATTAGAAGCAGTTAGACAAGCTATTTATTCTTTGATTACAGGTTTATCTAATTTAAGAATCCGTCGATCGCCATTAAGAATGACGGTGAAAAAACGAGATAGAGAACTGAATGTTAATCAGCTATCTGATGGCGAAAAATGCTTGCTGGCAATGGTAGGAGATTTAGCTAGAAGACTGGCGATCGCCAATCCCGGACTTGAAGATCCATTGTTAGGTGATGGTATCATTTTAATTGACGAAGTTGAGTTGCATTTACACCCCAGATGGCAACGAGATATTATCCCAGCGTTGAAAAAAACGTTTCCTAATTGTCAATTTATTGTTACTACTCATTCACCACAAGTTATTAGTCACGTTCATCCGGAAGGGGTATTTATTTTAGAAAGAGATGGGGAAGATGGACTGATTATTATGGGTGCAGAAAGTTCCTACGGAAGAGATAGCAATAGCATTTTAGAAGACTTAATGGAAGTACCTGAAAGACCTCAAAAAATTAAAGATAGTTTGCAGCAACTATTCAAATTTATTGACGACGGAAACTTAAATGGTGCAAAAGAATTACGCGAAGAATTAGCAGAAGAAATTGGCGACGATGAGCCGGAATTTGTTCGAGCGGATGTATTAATTCGACGTAAGGAAATTCTCAACAAATGAAGCATATTAAAAAAGGTTCCGAGCCAAAAAGCTTAACGGCTTATAATAAGAAAGTAAGCGCAAATACAAAGTGGAAATCCTTTAATAAAAGCGTCAAAAATGACGTTTACGAATCCATACTTCACGAACAAGGTTACATCTGCTGTTACTGCGGAATTCGCATCAGTCGCAGAAAATGTCATATCGAACATTATCGACCAAAAAGTAAGTATACGCATTTAACATTTGCTTACGAAAATTTAATATCTTCTTGTCAGGGAGAAGACGAAAAAAGACCAACAAAACCAGTACATTGCGGACATAAAAAAGGTGGTTGGTTTGACGAAGATTTGATGATTTCGCCTTTAGATCCTAATTGCAGTAAGTACTTTAGATATACAGGTGCGGGGGAAATTTTACCTACAGAAGATCCCGAATATCAAGAAGCAGCAGAAACTACAATCAAAATGCTGGCGCTAGATATTAATAAATTGAATAAAATGCGCCGTAAAGTAGTTGATGCAGTGATTGAAGCTACTCAAGGATTATCGGAAAAGGAAATTAAACAGTTAGCACAAGCTTATTTAGAGAGAGATGAAACAGGTAGTTATACTCCCTTTTGGGCGACTATTGATTATGTGATGCGGCAGTTTTATTAACCTCACCCTCTTTCCCTCTCCTTGTTAAGGAGAGGGATGTAAGTTAGTTTGCTGTTAGTTTGTAGGGTGCGTTATGACTTTAGTAAGACAGCACCAAAACATTTAATTTTGAAGAGAATGGTGCGTTACGGTATCATCGCAATTGTAATGATGTAATCAAATTATTTCGTACCGTAACACACCCTACGGTTAAATATAAATTCTACCCCCTCTTCCCCCTCTTCCCCCTCTCCCCCCTCTCTCCTCACAATCCAAACTGCCGAAACACTTCACTAGCAGCCCGATGCAACAACGAATGCCGCCATACCAAAGATTTCATGTCATCCGCGTAACCGCCACCAATCACGCAAGCGACAGGATAACCGGCAGCTATACAAGTACTCAAAACCTGCATTTCCCGACGATAAATTCCTGTATCTGTTAAAGCCAATTTTCCTAATTTATCGCCGATGTGCGGATCTACTCCGGCATCATATAATATTAAATCTGGTTTTACGTTTACAAGTAAATCCGGTAGATATTTCGCTAAAGTTTGCAAATATGCATCGTCTTCCATTGCTTCGGGAAGAGGTACGTCTAAATCGCTTTTTTGCTTTTTACCGGGGAAGTTAACTTCGCAATGCATTGAAAAAGTAAAAACGCTGTCGTCATTCTGAAATATAAAAGCGGTACCGTCTCCTTGATGCACGTCTAAATCGATGATGAGGATTTTTTGTGCAAGGTTAAGTTTTTGGATGACACGAGCAGCTATAGCAAAATCATTAAAAATACAAAAACCACTGCCGTAACTGGGAAAAGCGTGATGGGTTCCCCCCGCAGTGTTGCAAGCCAAACCTTTACTTAAAGCTAATTTCGCCGCCAAAATTGTACCACCAACCGCCGTACAAGTACGATTAACCAATTGCGGACTCCAAGGTAAACCGATGCGTCGTTGGGCTTTTGCATCAAGGGTACCTTGTAAATAACCATTCACAAATTCCTTGGTGTGAACTAATTCGATAGTTGATTGATTTGGTTTTTGGGGAGTATGGAATTGGTTTAAATCTGCGACACCATCAGATAATAATAATTCGTAGAGCAAACGAAATTTCGGCATCGGGAAACGATGCGCGTCGGGTAAAGGGGTAACGTAATCTGGATGGTAGACGATTGGTAAAGACATAAAAAATTTGCGAGTCAATTATCAATTATCAATTATCAATTACCAATTACCAATTACCAATTACCAATTACCAATTATCAATTACCTATTCACACTTTATTTTGCAAAGAATATTTTGCAATTTTTACAATAAACTATTAATTAAAGCTGATTAATTAGGGAGCATCCCAAATATGTAAAAACATAATTCGTCATTGCGAGCGTAATGAAATGAAGCGAAGCATTCACCTGAAAGGTGAATGCTTCATTCCACTTCGTTCCATTCGCAATGACAATTAATATTTTGGTAAATTTTCAAAATTGGGATGCTCCCGTTTATTTATCTTTTATTCACTAACAATGATAGATAAAAACAAATATTATTTCGATCAAATGTTGGTTGTATTGCCCAAATTTTGGGGAGACGCGATGTATCGCGTCTCTACATTTGGTTTTATTTCATACCGTAACCAAATCAATTAACGTCAATATTGTTAATTGGTTTTATTTCATATCGTAACCAAACAAGTTAACGTCAACTTCTCCTAATTTCAAATCATCCAAACCGTATTCAGCCCATCTCCTCTCAACCATCGCGGCTACTTCGTCGTCGGATTCTAACGGCGCACCCCATTCGTGTTCGGTTTCTGGGGGAATTTTAGTAGTAGCATCAATTCCCATTCTTCCACCTAAACCTAATTTTTCGCTGGCAAAGTCTAAGGTGTCAAAAGGCGTATTGGGCAATATAAATACGTCTCTGGTGGGATCTACTTTGGAGCTTATTGCCCATACGACTTGACGGGGGTCGCGAATGTTTATATCTTTATCTACTACAATCACGAATTTGGTGTAGGTAAATTGCGGGTATATATGTCGGTACTGCTAAAAGCAGCAGGCTTGCCACGCCCCAATAAACAGCGCTCAAAAACATGATGGCACTCAATACACGTTTTCCTGATGCCGAAGGTGACGTTA
>JBCCLY010000113.1:0-8985 GCA_039026655.1 Cyanobacteria bacterium P01_C01_bin.38
ATACGTAACCGTCTATATGAAGATGTTAAGCGCTGGCAAGTTAAGAAACCAGAAGATGAATTGTGGACTGGTTCTAAGTTAGAGCAGGTTTTGGAATTGCGGAAAGACGATAATTTTAACTTTGTTTTGGGTGGGTTTAATGAGTCAGCGAATCAATTTATTGATGCTAGCGTGGGAATAAGGGATAGACAGTTAAAAAAAGCGAGAATTATTGCTGGAGTTGGTTTCACCCTTGCGGCATTAGCTAGTGTAGGTAGTGCGGTGGCTTTTATTCAGCAGCAAGCAGCCCAAAGCCAAATTATCCTTGGTATGACTCGACTCACTGAATCCCTGCTTCTGGAAAGTAGAGAATTTGATGCAATGAGAGAAGCAATTAAAGCCAACCAAAAATTAAATCATCTGTGGATAAAAGATGCTAATACCCGCACCCAAGTAGAATTAGCATTGTTAAATACAGTTCACAGCCTTGCCGCAACAAATGCCTTGGAAGCACATACAAACTGGGTTTATGGTGTCAGCTTTAGCCCCGACGGCAAGATGCTCGCTTCTGCAAGTGGTGACAACAGCGTAAAACTCTGGGATACCAACACCGGCAAACTAATTAAAACTCTCACCGGACATACAAACTTCGTTAATGGTGTCAGCTTTAGCCCCGACGGCAAGATGCTCGCTTCTGCAAGTGCTGACAACAGCGTAAAACTCTGGGATACCAACACCGGCAAACAAATTAAAACTCTCACCAGACATACAAACCAGGTTTGGAGTGTCAGCTTTAGCCCCGACGGCAAGATGCTCGCTTCTGCAAGTGCTGACTACACGGTGAGGCTGTGGAAGTGGGATGCTGATTATTTACTCAAGGAAGGGTGTGATTTTATGCGTCAGTATTGGAAATATTATCTTCCTGACGATCAAAGCGAGGAAACAATGTGTGATGGGGTGGGGTGATGGGGGATTGGGGATTGGGGATTGGGGATTGGGCATGGGATGTTTTCTCGTTCACTGATTCCACCTGGGAATGCAGGAGGTAGCTTGGGTTTCATTCTTCAACCCAACATCAGTAAACTACAAATAACTTTTAGCAGACGAATAAGATTTTAATTCCAGGTAATATAAGCAATACAAGTTTTGATTGCAAAATAAAAAAGGTTAATAAAAAATGATTCATCACATTTCTATTCCTGCGAAAAATCCCGCTCATGTTGCTTCAGTAATCGCCGAATTATTTAATAGTAAATATTGCGCTCCTTTTCCATCTAATCCAGGTAGTTATGTAGCTTTGGCTGCCGATGAATACGGCACTGTAATTGAAGTTTATCCCTTGGGTACCCAAATGATGCCGGGGCAAGACGATAAACCAATCCAATTTCAACTTCAAAATAACCCCAGCCAATTTATCGCGACTCATGCTGCAATTTCCATTCCCCTAAACCAGTCGCAAATCGAAGCTATTGCCAACCGCGAACAATGGCGATGCGTGCGTTGTAGCCGTGGTTACTTCGAGACAATCGAGTTTTGGGTGGAAAATGCCGTTTTACTGGAATTAGCTACTCCAGAGTTAGCACAACAATACAACAGCGCTTTTACACCAGAAAAAATAGCTGGGTATTTTGCGGGACAAAATTCTTAATCAGTTCAAATCCTAATAACTTTATTTTTGATACAGTTTAAGTTTGTTTAGTTGTAGGTTGGGTTGAGCTATGTCCTTATGGACACGCTTCACTAACGTTACACCCAATACGGATGTTGGGTTGCGCTCCGCTTAACCCAACCTACGATTATTCTGTATAATCAGTGAAGTTTTATAATATCTACAATATTATTTCTGATTTAAATCCATTTGCTGAACTGTCTTCAGACAAATTTCTTGTAAAAACTGATGGCTGGCTTTAGCTAGTAGCAACATTGCAAAACACCAAATCGATATTACTATCATCGATATCAAAACGGGTTTGGCTGTCGATTCTGATTTTTCTTCGACAATGTTTGTATTAATATATTTTCTAAATTCTGGTTTTAGCGGATAAACGTTATTTTTATCATGTCTCCTCAAGTCTATTATACTTAGATGCGATTTCGTTTTCGATTCACCTAGTTTATTCATGTCAACTCTGTTTATTCATTTTTTTTATTGACGAATATTACTAGATACTTGTGGAATCGAATTGTATATTGATTTCTGTTGAGTTCTATTTCTAATTAAATAACTACCTCCAAAACTTATAGATAAAAGAAGCCCAATCAAACAAGATGCAAATATTTCATTACCTGTAAATCGATTATTTAATTGGGTTGTATTTTTCTTGTTGCCAAAATCAAGACTACTGATATCGTATTCCCACATTTCATACAAATGTCTGTGGCTGTTACCGTACAAAATATTTATTGTTTCTCTGTCAAGTTTTTTCCGATCTATATTTCGCATAATAATTAAACCCCTATCTGTAAATTGTTGCAAGTTGATGGCGGATAATTAAGTATCCAATATGGTACATTTGACCTATGAAAGAGCGCTTACTTTAACCTCCTTGTAAAGGGGCGAATTTGCTCTATTTACCTTATAGGGGAGGCTTCTATTGAATTATGCAGTTTATGCAAAAATTATCTGTATTCTTAACACTTTTTAATCAAGATTTTTCAGAAGGCAGCTTTGCTGTGGGCAGTAGGCAGTAGGGACTCACCCTTTAAAGAGTGAGATTGTCTAAGAAATCCGGTTTATAGTTGTGGAAGCATGAATATCTCGTTGTCTAACCAACAAGAAACCGGGTTTCTGGCAATGGTGCAAGAAGTTAAATTAAACGGAGCTAAGCAGATTGATTGCGGATTGAGTTTCAGCTACAGGAGAAGTCAAACGCCAATCGATATTTCTAATCGTCAAATTGGTCTTTTTTGCTTGTGCTGCATACCATTTTAAGATATAGGCTTGTCTATCCAAGCGGATGGCGATCGCCTTCAATAATTCTTCTTCGGTACAGGAGTAGCAAATGCAGTCATCTGCTCCAATTTCCATTGCTTTGCGAATGTCGGCTATTAATGGTTTATTGATAACACAAATGAGCGGTATGATGGCTGTATTGGCATTTTCGCGCAATGTTTTGATAATGCCGCAAGAATCAAGCTCTGAAGCGATAATATGGCAGATAATCAAATCGGGAAGTTCTGATTGTAGCTGATGTTTGTCTATAAGGGCATTTTCTGCCACTATCACATCAAAACCCTTTGCCTGCAAGCATTTGAAAAAATTATTACTATTTTGTAATTCCGAACCAATTAATAAAATTTTAGTCATTGATTTTAATAACTCACTCGTGTATTTAACTTTTGTTGGTAGATGAACCGTGTTTTTTAAACCTTACTATTATCTAATATCAAATCCGTTTATCTCTTCCGAGTGGCTTTGTACTATTTACTATATGGGTGAGACTTGCATTTAATTATGCATATTTAGTTATTTTTTTAACTTCAACTTCAAACTAAAATAATAAAAACTTTGGAAAGCATAAGCTCTTTAGTTTTAGTAAGGGAAAGCTTTCTCTAGTTCATCACAAACCTGATAGTAAGTAACATTACGCTCATAAATTAAGATAAAAAATTAAATGATACCAGTATAACGATTATAAAGCGTGTGGTGCTTACTATTAGTAGTTTAAATACTGAAAACTTTATATTTTGTATAATTTTTATTGATGGTAATTATTAAAAAGTTAATTAAGTAAGTCAACAAAAATATTTACCGTCATTACGAGCGAAGCGAAGTAATCGCAGCCCTTGCGATGAGCCGCACCTTTCAGGTGAATGCTTCGTTTCACTCCGTTCCACTCGCAATGACAATGTGTAATTAATTTTGTTTAACTACTTATTTTGATATCTTGCATTATGCTGGAAAAAAAAGGGAGTAGGGAGTAGGGAATAGGGAACAGGGAGTAGGGAACAGGGAATAGGGAATAAAGAATAGTATTTACTATTAATTTCAATTTGTAGAGCTTGTTCTCTTTTTATAGTAAGCTTTTCAAGCTTTTAATCAATGTTTTTAGCATATTATGTACTAAAGAACCGCATTATTAAGCAATAAGCCTTTAGAAACTGAGCTTTTTACAGTAAGTAAGTCGGCACAAATAAACCGGGGCTATGTCACCAATAGGTAAATTAGGCTAAAACCTTGCTCTTACTCCCTACTCCCTACTCCCTATTCCCTGTTCCCTGTTCCCTACTCCCTACTCCCTCGTCATAGTTACAATTTTCAACGCCAACCTACTTAGCGCATCCCGGTTTATTATTAGCATTTTGCTCAAAACTGCATAATTCGATCGAACTGACTCCTATACAAATTAGTAGTCGAAATTAGAGCATTAGATGTAAACATTGATTATGAAGTATCAACAGAATCCTTTCTCTAATGTATTGTCAAAGTTAGCTAGTTTACCTAAATTCAGATATTTCCTTGAGCCAGAGACAACAAATTTTCAATCTATAGAAGAACCTGTAAATGATACATTTGTAGATGAAAATCAATACATCCATATCAGCGATTGGGTTGAACCCTCGGTGTACTTTACAATATTTTGTCCCCACCAATGGAGATAATAGGTAATAGGTAATAGGTAATGGGTAATGGGTAATAGGGAATAGGGAATTATACCAAGTCCGGTTAATTACTTACGATATAATCCTATTGAAAAGATGGCGACCGTTATCTACATAAATTTTTGTTCATTACTCATTACTCGTTACTCTTTACTCATTACTCATTACTCATTACTTTGCCCCCACAGATATGATAACTGTTTAACCGGACATGATATTACCCCTCGCCAACCCTGGGTTTAGACAGGGCGGGAGGGGTGTTTCGGGATTTATTCGTAATTAAACGAACTTGGTATCAAGCTATCGAAACTCAAATTACCGGCTCTTATGTCTGTAATAATCTCCTTGAATTCATCTGGGAAATTATTGTTTAAATAACTTGTTATCTCCGGAGAAATACCAAGTGAAAAATCGCTTGAACCATCATTCTCAAATATAGTTAAGCCTGGAATCTCATCCCACATTCCGCCGTTAAGAATATCATCACCGCTATTCTCAACTGTATTTTCGTCTCCACCATTGATAAAGAACTGGGCTTGTTCCCAAACAGCTTGTCCAACTTTTTCTCCTGCAATACCACCATTCACATCAGCATCATTAAAGTGAATTCCACCTAAGAGACGAGAGATACCAGCTTCATCCGCAGCTTCGCTGAAAGTATCCCACTCTAAAGTAATTTCTTCTGAAGGAGTTCTACCGGGTTCAAACAGAGATTCACCAGGCTCAATAGTAACAGAAGCGTCAAATTCATCGCTGCCTGTAAATAATTCTAGAATTTCTGCACCAGCAGCACTAAAAGTGCTGTGTCCGGAAGTATAGTCGGGAAAGGGTGGTGAAGGGGGGCCATCAGGAGCTTGGTAAGTAAGAAATTCAGTTGCTAATATTGTTTGAGTTCCATTTTCTGGTGTCCATGCATCAATTGCAAAACCACCGAGTTCTTCATTGAACTCTCCAATTAATCCTTGATTACCCAGTTCCCGAATTGCTCCAATAGGACGAATATAATCATAGAAGAGTTTGGAGTCCCAACTTGCAATTCCTGCATCAAAGACTGCGTTACCCAAGGCAAAAAACAATTGAGCATCTTCATCGAGACTATTATTATCTCGCGCCGAGACGAATTGTCCTAGAGTCATCCAAGTGCCTGGAGGGAAAGAAGTTCCACCACCATCTTCCCAAAACTCTGCAATCATTTTCTGCTCGTCGGTAAGATTAGCACTGATATCAACAAGTTCTTCGGCTTGAGCAATAAATTCTGGATTAATTACATCTCCGATAAGACTTTTATCAGTTTCTAATACAGTGCCATCTTCTAAAGTAATTGTTCTCTCTTGTAAATTTTCTTGCCCTTCTACAAGTAGAAATGGCTCTGGTGGTTCCGGACGAAATTGGTCGCCAGATTCCAAACCAAAGGGCGTTACGTTTGCCCATTGAGGTGTAAGAAACTCCTGCTGACTTGCTTCTTCACCAGGTAGTGAGTTAACTGGCAATAATTCTGGGAACCAAGTTTCAAGACTTGCTTTAAATTCTGCTGTATTCTCAGATTCATATCCAATTGTATCTGAGTAGGGAACCCCTAAAGTTCCGTTTGGATCGTCGCCTAATTGGTTAGAACCATCTTGACGACGAAATTCTAACAATTCTTCTGCCATTACATTACCAATACCAGCAGGAGTTGAAGTATCGGTAGTAGTATTGTGCGGGTCTAAACCTAACTCACACATCAATTCGTCAAAAAGCTCGGTTTGATTGGGGAAAAGCTCATTTAATACCCGATAAGCAGCAAAACTCATCGCTTCAGATTTGTTTGCTTCAGTATTCTCTGATTTGGGCTGTTGTAATTTATCTCCGAGTTGAGTTGATATTGCTTTGGGGTCGTATGCTGACCAAGCATCAAACATTGCGGTATGCATCATTGCATAAGCACGAGATGCAATTGTAGGTCCGATTAATGTATCGGCTTCTGATTGTGTTTGAATTACAGCTTCTTGAACAATGCTGTCCCACTGTGTGGAAATAGTTGGAGAAGGGTCATTAACAGTAACTCGTCCACTCTCGGTGTCTAGTTCAAGTAGAATTGTAGGGTCTTCCATTGGTACTAAAATTGATTAAATTGCTGGAAATTTTAGAACTAAACAGATATACGTCCGTTTTTCAGTTCCTTACAAAATATAGACTGAGTTTATTCTATATATCTATAAAGTTTTAATGAAGTTGCTGGTAAGTATAGAACATGAGTAGGGAAGTCTAATTTAATACTATGTCTAATCACTCAGACTACTGTTACATAAGATAAACCCTCTATGGCAGCCGGTTTAGAATTCATTAGTCCATTTGCATGGATTTAGTCTGTGTAGTAGCAGTAATAAAACACCAAATACTGATTTATAAAATTTATGTGTATTTAATCACCGCATAATTTATACAAAGGAAAAGTCTCGTCAAATATATTAGTAGAATCTTGTACAACAATCAAGTCAGAGTTTAAGTTAAGGGAGTAGGGAGTAGGGAGTAGGGAATAGGGAATAGGGAATAGGGAATAGAAGAATGTACCTCATTTAACTGCAAAGTGCTTTATTGATTAGAATTACTAATGACTTCGATTCAAACCAACCTGAATAAGTCAGCACAAATAAACTGAACTAAAACCCTTACTCCTACTGCTACGGATTTTCTACCTACTGGTCTGTCCTGTTAATTAGTACGGGGTTTGTTTTCTTTCAATCATTGGGAGACGTTATGTATAACGTCTCTACACCCATCATTTTTTATGGTAAAAACCACTACTCCCCCTACTCCCCCTACTCCCTACTCCCTACTCCCTACTCCCTACTCCCTACTCCCTCGACTCAATTAACTTCTTAGGCTTCAATAGTTACATTACCTTTAGCTTTAGCTACGCAAGTAAGAACATAATCATTTTCGCAATCAAAACCTTGTTCGTAATGAACTTTCCCGGAAATCTTGGGTAGTTTGCATTGCCCGCAAGCTCCCATCTGACAACCGTAGGGTAATGTTATTCCTTCTTTTTGAGCAGCTTCTAAAATAGTTTCTTCTTCATCACAAACTACTTCTTTTTGAGATTTAGTAAAAGCTACAACATTACTTTTTTTGGAAATCGGTGCAAAAGGAGCTAAGTCAATTAGTTTACTGGTATCATCAGCTACCACTGGTTGAGGTTTTGGTTGTTTTTGAGAAGAACCAAAGCTTTCTTCATGGTAGTTTTGCATGGGAAAGTTTAATTCCCTGAAGGTTGCTTTTACGCTTTCTCTAAAGGCATCAGGACCGCAAACATATACAATTCGTTCCTGAAAATCATAGCTCATCGCCTCGATCATCGCTCCGTTCAATCTGCCAGTATATCCCAACCAACTCTGGTTATATTCGGTACCAGTTAAAGTAACTGCTAGTTGAAAATCAGGATTGCGAGAAGCTATTAATTCTAATTCTTGACGGAACACTATATCCCTAACAGTTTTAGCGCTGTGGACAAAAGTAATATCCGCATTTGCCATTGTATCGCACAACCATCGAGACATTGACATCATTGGTGTAATACCGCTACCAGCAGAGATAAACAGGTATTTGCGGTTGGGATTATCTGGAACAGTAAAATTACCCATTGGAGGACTAATTTTAATTCGATCGCCAACGGTAAAATTATCGTGCAACCAGTTAGAAACTAAACCAGAAGGAACTCGTTTAACGGTAATTTTTAAATTATGGGGATCTGAAGGAGTAGAAGAAATTGAGTAAGAGCGTTTTACTAATTTACCATTTATTTCTAATTCTAGTGTTACGAACTGTCCTGGTTTATAATCAAATTTTGTCGATGAAGAAGTAATAAAGCGAAAGGTTTTCACATCGTGTGTTTCTTCTATTATTTGGCAACATTTAACTGTTAAGTCATCTTCTTTAACTGGAGTATCTTGGATAGAATTCTTTGTTGTTTGAGGTTTTAAAAACCAATAAGGATTTGATTTCTCTATTTTTTCTTCTTCAAAATTAAGCAATAAGAAAAAATCACCAATCTTAAGATTATCACCAGGTTGTAAAATGCAGTTTTGATTAACCAAAACTTCTTGATTATTTAAGCGCGAACCATCAGTGCTAGCAAGTTCAGTAAAGTAATAATTTTGCTGGAAATAAGTAATTAAACCATGTACTCGACTCACTTCTGGTGTATCTAAAACTAAATCGCAATTGGGATGTCTACCAATTAAGAATGTCAAAGGTTTGTCTGTTGCAGCAACAAGTTGTTTTTCTTGCAAATAAGCTATCTTTGGATTACAAACTGTGATTTTCACGATTAAACTCCTTTAAATTTTTTAAGTAATTAAAATTGATTAACGGCTGCGTTTTCTAATGAATGTTTCTTGTGTACTTCTAACATCCCTTGGAACC
>JBCCLY010000114.1:0-8973 GCA_039026655.1 Cyanobacteria bacterium P01_C01_bin.38
GAAATTAGCATCTTCAAGGAAAATTGCTTGAGCTTCAGCAATTGCAAAACCGACTCCACCCGTGACTAATGTTTCGGTTTGGGAATCAGTCAAAGTTTGTGAAGGACTGTGGCTATAGTTAAAAATATTAGCATCGCCTGTTGCCGTAGCAAAATTTGGGTTAGGATTAGCAATTGGATCTATAATTGGTTGTAAAAATATAGTTTCAGGGTGCATAAAATTCTCTGTTGATATTAATTGTTTGAGGACTGCACAACTATAAATAAAAATATAATTTTGTCAAATTTAAAATATTTTTATTTATATCTATTGAATAAAATACGGAAAGATTGTTATTGCTTTATACACCCTGAAAAAAACGTATTTAAAAGCAATTTAATTATGTAAAAACTGTTTTTGGAGGTTAGTGGTGGATTTAAGTCCACCACTATCCAAGCTTTATTATGCTCCTTGTTTTTTGGTAAGATTATTTTTAACTCTCTTCCCGCTAAAAGATTATCGATTAAAAAACCGCAGAGAACGCAGAGAGCGCTGAAAGAAGAGGTGAAGAGAGATAAGTAATTTTAGAGTGGGATAGGAGTAATCACAGATTGTTATTAACTGATATTTTGCACCACTCTCAAAAAGCTCTAATAAACCCGGTTTCTATTTGTGGAAGCATGAATATCTCGTTATCTAACCAACGAGAAACCGGGTTTCTGGCAATGGTGCCTAAGCAAACCATTGATTTGAAACACCATCATCGTTAATTAATTGGAGACTAGACCCATTTTGATCTTGTAAACTATTTCCTACGTCGGCAATTGTTGCATTGACGACAACTGCCATTGTGTCAACAAAACTTGCTGAAGCACTAGCAGAGTTAGTTCCGTAAATAATCGTATTAGTTCCAGATTGCTCAATTCTATAGACAAAACCTTTTTGCACCTGGATAATATCCCCTGTACTGAAGTCTCCTGTATAACCACCTGTAGGTTTTTCTGTACCAATTAGTGCAAAATCATTAAAACTGATACCGCTACCTAGATAGTAAACTTCGTTATTATCTCCCAGGACAAAACGGTCGTTACCAGCTCCACCTGTTAATACATCACGCTCTTGAATACCTTGGACTCCAAAACCAAAGATAGAACCTGTTCTGCTACCAGCCCCAACACCAACAAGCACATCATCGCCAGAACTGCCAATTAAAAAGTCATTACCACCATTACCAACTAACGTATTATTAGAAGCATTGCCAGTTATCCTGTCATCAAAAATAGAACCATCCACATTTTCAATATTAATCAGCGTATCCGTACCACCCAACCCATCGATCGCACTTCCAGCACCTAAGTCAACTACAACCGCTGCTGTACTTAAAGAATAATTAGCTTCGTCAATTCCACTTCCCCCATTAATAGTGTCGTTGCCAACACCACCGTCAAAAATATCATCCCCAGCAGCACCGTCCAAACTATCATTACCATCACTACCAATTAGGAGGTTATTTAAATTATCACCGATGAGGGTATCATCAAAAATCGAACCCGAAACTTGTTCAATGCTAATTAAAGTATCGGTACCGCCGATTCCATCATTTGCCGTACCTCTACCAGTAGCTAAGTTAACGGTTACTCCTGACAAACTAGAGGAATAATCTGCTCTATCTATACCATTCTGACCAACAAGGGTGTCATCGCCAGCACCACCAGCCAATGTATCATTACCGTCACCGCCCAATACGGTGTCTCTACCAGAGCCGCCACTAAGATAGTTATTAGCTAAATTACCAACAATTTGATCGTTATAATTTGAACCTTCTACTTCTTCAAAGTTAATTAAACTATCAGTATTACCAAATCCATCCAATGCGGCATTTAAATCCAACCGAACAATTACACCACTATTATTAGCACCAACCGGGCTGCTCGAATAGTCTACTCGGTCGTTACCCGTTCCCCCATCAAGACTGTCATTTCCAGCACCACCTGATAAAGTATCATTACCAGCACCAGCGGTGAGCAAGTTGTCACCAGTATTACCAGTCAAATTATCATTGAAATCAGAACCAACAACATTTTCAATACTAATAATAGTATCTGTATCGTCAAATCCATCTTCGCTAGCAGTACCAGCAGCTAGGTTAACGGTAACATCTGCAATACTATTGGAATAATCAAGGGTATCGTTTCCAGCACCACCATTGATAGTATCGTCACCCGCTCCACCAATAAAGATGTTATCGGCTGTATTTCCAGTAATATTATCGTTAAAATTAGAACCGATTACTTCTTCAATATTACTTAAAGTATCAATGTCACCAAAGCCGTCGTTAGCGGTTCCCGTCGTCAAATTAACGTTGATTCCGGCTATACTTGATGAATAATCTACTCGGTCGTTACCGTTACCACCGTCAATAGTGTCATCCCCAGTTCCACCGACAAACAAGTTATCGGCAGCATTACCAACTATGGTGTCGCTTTCTCTGGAACCAAATACTTCTTCAATGCTAATTAGTCTATCAGTACCAATTTGCTGACCAGTGGCATTCTCAGTTGCTAAATTAACGTTGACTGCTGAAGTGTTAGCAGAATAATTAACGCGATCGCTTCCATCATTACCAACTATGGTGTCGTCGCCAGCACCCCCAACAAAAGAGTTATCTTCTGCATTACCAACCAGAGTGTCGTTGAAACTAGAACCAGTTACATCTTCTATATTAGATAATATGTCTGTATTTCCAAAACCATCTAGTGCGCCCCCCTGAGCCAGATTTACCAGTACCGCAGCGGTACTTGTGGAATAGTCTACTCGGTCGGTTCCAGCACCACCGTTTATAGTATCGGCTCCATCGCCACCGATAAAAGAGTTAACTCCTGCATCACCAACAAAAAAGTCATTGAAATCTGTACCAATGACTCCTTCAATATTTACTAAAGTATCAATACTACCAAGACCATCCAAAGCACCATTATTTGGTAAATCTACAGTTACCGCAGCAGTACTTGTAGAATAATCTGCTTGGTCAAAGCCGATACCTCCATTCAGAGTATCACTACCTAAACCTCCGACCAAAGTATCATTACCCGCTCCCCCGTCAAGAGAATCATTTCCTCCATTACCATCAAGCTCGTTATTCTGCGAATCCCCAGTTAAAGTATCGTCAAAAATTGACCCTCTTACGTTTTCAACCTCAAATAATGTATCTGTGGTTCCAAATCCATCACTGGCAGTACCTGCGGCCATATCGACATTAACACTGGCTGTACTGGAAGCATAACTAATTAGGTCAACTCCCGTGCTACCTCTGAGAGTATCATCACCAGCACCTCCAGCAAGAATATCATCGCCGAAATTACCATCTAAGGAATCGTCTCCAGCACCGCCAACTAAAGTATCATCATCTGCACCACCATCAATTCTATCGTCACCGTCGTCGCCAAAAATCAGGTCGCTCCGACCATTTCCTAAAATAGTATCGTCTCCCGAGCCGCCACGTAAGGTATCTAAACCACCACCGGTGAAACTGCTGCCACTAGCACCCTGGATAAAATCATTACCGTCCCCTCCATCCACAGAGTTATCACCGCTAGTCACAAAGATTACGTCATCTCCGGCACCACCAGAGATAGTATCATTACCTCGTCCTCCATAAATAATGTCGTTTCCATCCCCACCATCTAAGCTATCGTCACCACCACCACCATCTAAATAATCGTTTCCCTGCCCTCCTAATAAAGTATCATCCCCATCATCAATACCTCCATATAAACGGTCGTTTCCATCCCCACCATCTATCAGATCGTTGCCTTGATCGCCTCGAATAAAGTCATCTCCACCCAAACCAAATAAACTATCATTACCACGACCGCCAAAAATTTGGTCTGTAGATTGCGTGCTTCTGAGATTTCTTGGAGAAGAACTGTTAACTAAATCGTTCCTACTGGTTCCTCGGATGAAAGCCATAAATATTTATCCCCTGAATGTTAAGTTTTTTTACTAATTAAATTTTTCCTGTTACCACTTAACGAAACTTTCTTAAAGTCTTAAAATGTTATGCAAATTATGACGTAAATTGATTGCGTTTAATTACTGATTGAACTAGACTTACTAATTTGCTCTTGGTCAAATTGTATTACGTATTAACCCTGGATTTGATAAACTTGTTGTAAGAAGTTTGTTATAAATTGATGTTGATATAATGTTAAAACCTTACCCCTTCCCCTTTCCTTAGCAAGAAGAGGGGTGTCTTTTGGACGGGATAAGGTTGTGAAAATACTGTAAGTTCCTTGGGGAATGTATCGCGATTACTCCCATTCCGCTCTAAGATTACCGAACAATTGTAGGTTGGGTTGAGGAACGAAACCCAACGTCGGTGTTGGGTTACTCTTCGAGAAAGCTTCGCTTACACTCCGTTCAACCCAACCTACGTCATGGGAAATCTTCTACCGGGAAGGGAGTAATACAGCACTTTGCAGTTAAATGAGGTACACCCTTCTATTCCCTGTTCCCTGTTCCCTATTCCCTTACAGCAATATGTCTCGTACCTCATTAAGATGAAATCTGCTGTAGCTGTATGCCTACTGATTTATGCAGCTTGCTTCCCACGCTGAAGTTCTATAACTTTTTGGTAGGCAGCCATTGCCTCTGGCATCTGCCCTTGTGCTTGTAGTGCCATTGCTAAGTTATGGTAAGCTTCTTCAAAATCTGGGTTTAAATTAACTGCTTTTTGAAAGTAAACAGTAGCAGTTTCACAATCGCCAACTTGTTTTCTGACATTACCTAATTGATAATTCAATTGGGCGTAGTAAGCTTGTTTTTCAACAGAAAGTTTTCCTTGACTATGAAGGATATTACCTAAATTTACATCCGCTTCTCGGCAGTTAGGTTGAAACTGCAACGCTTTTTGATAAGATGCGATCGCCTCTTCCCATTTCCCTTGTTGTTCTAAGGTGTAGCCCAAATTATTGTAAATGGTTCCTGCATCCGGTCGCAAAATAATCGCTTTTTGATAAGCTGACTCTGCTTGTGCCATTTTTCCTTGAGAGCAGTATAAATTACCTAAAGCAAACCAAGTTTTTACAGATTTAGGTTGAGACTGCGAAGCTTGAGTCAAAAACTTTTCTGCTTGCTCAAATTTTGCCTGAGAAAGAGCAATTATTCCCAATCCATACAGCGCTTCTGAATGCTGTGGCTGTTTTTCTATAACCTGGTAATACAGTTCTTCTGCTTCGTGTAAACGGCGATTTTGATGATTTTGAGCCGCTAACTGAAATATTTTAGCAGTTTCTTGGGTGTCAAATCGTCTCGGTTTATTTACTACTTTTAATAGAAAAGCTTCGAGCGCCCTAACTGGTTTTAAATCAGCATATAATTTATGTTTGTTCTGGGCGACTTGTTCGGAGATATGTTGCCGATATTGAGAATATTTCCCCAAACGGACAGCAATTTGCACGTATTCTTCTTTATTAAAGGCTATTGTCTCTTCAATACCCATCATCTTTAGGATTGCCATGCTGTGTCGTCCCCGCATCAAGTCCCCTGGTAAAGTGACAATCGGTAGGTTATGGGCAACAGATTCTAAGGTAGAATTACATCCTGACCAACCAATACTATCAAGAAACACATCGGCGATCGCGCTTACACCAGCAAACTTTTGAGGTCGCATACGTGGTAAAAACAGGCAATAATCTTGATAATTCAGCCCAAATTGCTCAAAAGCACGATTTAAACGCTGTTGAAATACTTCGATTATATCTTTACTTTCATGTTGAATAAATACAAATTTTGCATTGCTTAGTTCTATGGCAATTCGGGGAAAAACATCATCATGATTGGGCAAGTATTTATATAATGACTGACAGCACCAAAAAAGGATTTCCGAATCTTTTAAACCAATATCTGTTTTACTAACTGCTGTTGGTTCAATCGCTAAAGGTGTGTAATGAATCGAGAGATTTGGCAACCGGACTAATTTTTCTGTATAGTTTTCTTGAGCATTTTCTGATTCCATTAAATCGCTGCTCAAATAATAATCAATTGTCGGAAGCCCACTAGTTTCGGGATGCCCCCAAGATGTCATTTGAATTGGCGCTAATCTCAAACATCCCAGATTAATTGTAGTTGGGTCCATGCCAAATTCTGGGAAAATTAAAATATGTAATTTATCTTCAGCAATTGTTTCACACCACCGTTCAATAGAGCGATTGCCTTGAACAAATTTATCGAAGACATTTGCAGCGCTTACTGTATGTTCGTCTTTTTTGGAGCCAGTATAATAGCCAAATAATTCAAACTCACTTTTATCTAGATTTTCTACCCAACCTTTAATCGGTATTTTCCAATTAGAATGACTGTAAAAAAACCTAGAAACAATACCAATACGAATTTTTTGGTTTTGCTCTAATTTTGGCAGAGGAAGAGATTTGCTATATTGTGGATAACGACTCGACATAATTTTACAAATCATTGTCCCATAGGTTCGCTGCAAATCTCGGTCATTTAAGCCTTGATATGTAAGATAAAAAGGCTGCAATGCTCCCACTGCTTCAACTGACTTTGCTCGTTCTTGCTTACTTGCTAATTGAACGGTTTGAGCTAATTTTTGTAAATGACTTTTATATTTATTGCGTCGAGACTCTATTTCATCAACAGTAGAGTAAATAATTGGCAGTTGGCTAATACATATTCCCAATTTTGCTGGAGCAAATTTTGGTGAAACTTCCAGCGCTTTTTTAAATGCTCCGATAGCTAATTCTAATTTATTTTGTTCTTTATAGAGAAGTCCTAAATTATAATGAACACCATCAATATTAGGTTGAAGTTTAATTGCTTCTTTGAAGGATTCTATCGCAGCATCAAATTGATTTAGTTTTCTCAGAATACTTCCTAAATTATTATGGCTAGCGACAAAATCGGGTTGAATTTCTAAAGCTTTTTTATAAGCTCCTACTGCTTCTCTATACTTACCTTTTTGCTGTAAGATATTTCCTAATTCGTCATAACCATTCGCATGATTGGGATCGATTTTTATTGCTTGCTCGTAAGACTTAAAGGCAATATCTAACTTTCCCTGTTTTTGCAGCACATCTCCTAATTTATGATGAGCTTTGACTAAATCTGGCTGTAATGCAATAGCCTGCTGATAATACAATTCTGCTGTTTTAAAATCTTCCGCTTTTTGTCTACCTAAACCAAACTGTAGATTTAAATTTGCGTAATAAGTTGCTTCTTCAGGTGAAAGTTTTTCTTGTAAATTAAGTATATTACCTAGATTAGCTTTCAATTCCACGCTGTTGGACTGAATTTCTAATGCTTTGTTATAGAACATTTCAGCCTGTTCTAGCTTACCTTGCTGTTGCAAAGTTCTACCCAAACAGTTGTAAATTGCTACCGCTTCTGGTTGCAAAGCTAAAGCCTGTTGATAATTCTCTACTGCTTCGTTTAATTTTCCTTGAGCTTGACGCAAATTACCCAAGCTAAACAGCGCTTGTGCAAAGTTGGGCTGGTATTGTAAAGCTGTTTTAAGAAAGTTTTCTGCATCGCTATCTTTACCTTTATTTAAAGCAAGTACACCTAAAGCGTATAGTGCTTCTGTTTGGTGAGGATTACTCTGTATAATTTGACGGTACATTGCTTCAGCTTCTGCAAAACGCTTGTTTTGATAATGTTTTGTAGCTGCTCGAAGATTTTTGGCTAAGTTTTTCATGATTTGAATATTTTTAATAACTTGCTTAAATTTTTAACAAGAAAGTTTTTATCTAAGGTATAATGAAAAAATCCGAAAGCCCAATGACCAGTTGAGCCTTCGGCTATAAAAAATGTACTTGGTTTAAAAGCCAACCCTACTCGCAGCCCTCCACGGTAACTGCGAGTTTTGTTTTGACAATTAGTAGGTTGCAGAAATTGCCAAAGAGTTGGAGTGTGATTGGTTCCAATCGGTGTAGGTTAACGAGAAGGTTTCGGTCAAAGTATTGTTACCGAATGCGTTAGCGCTTGATTCAGCAGTAGCCAAGTTGCCTTTTACATAAACAACAGATTTAACATCTTTGTCAATATCAACAGTTTCAAAGATATCAACATTTACTTCAATATCTTTGCTGATATCGAAATCGAAGTCACCACCAATTACAGCGTTTCCTTCGGTAGTTTCTAAGTAGTTCAAGTCGGAAATAAGCATTTTTGTTCTCCGGTAAATTAATTAAATGTACTCAAAATGTACTCGCTAAGGTACCAATCCGATTCGCATTCCTCTACGGTAACTGCGAATTTTGTTCTAGCAATTAGTAAGTTGCAGAGATTGCTAAGGAGTTGGAGTGTGACTGATGTCCGTCTGTGTAGGTTAGTGAGAAGGTTTCGGTCAATGTGTTGCCACCAAATGCGTTTGCACTTGATTCAGCAGTAGCCAAGTTACCTTCTACATAAACAACAGAGTTTACATCTTTGTCGATATCAACGTTTTCAAAGATATCAATATTTACTTCAATATCCTTGCTGATATCGAAATTAAAGTCACCACCAACAACAGCGTTTCCTTCAACAGCTTCTAAGTAGTTCAAATCAGAAATAATCATTTTCGTTCTTCCCTGAGTTAATAAAATGTACTTGGTTTAACTCCTAGCTCTATCTGTAGTTACTAAAAGCATTGACTATAGTAAGTTTCTGATAGAGCAAGGTGTTTAAAATCTGGTGTTACAAACCAACCCGACTCGCATCACTTCACGGTAACTGCGAGTTTTGGTTTAGCAATTAGTAGGTTGCAGAGATTGCTAAGGAGTTGGAGTGTGACTGATGTCCGTCGGTGTAGGTGAGTGAGAAGGTTTCGGTCAATGTGTTACCACCGAATGCGTTTGCACTCGATTCAGCAGTAGCCAAGTTACCTTCTACATAAACAACAGAGTTTACATCTTTGTCGATATCGACGTTTTCAAAGATATCAATGTTTACTTCAATATCCTTGCTGATATCGAAATTAAAGTCACCACCAACAAC
>JBCCLY010000115.1:0-8884 GCA_039026655.1 Cyanobacteria bacterium P01_C01_bin.38
AACTGGATAACCACCTGCTGTATTTGTCGCAGGTCCAATTGTATTAAAAGTAAAAGTTTCACCAGAACGGTCTACATCAAACAGTTGTTGGTCTCGTCCCCCACCAGGACCAATAGTGATGTAGAAAGTAGAATCGCAGGTAAAAGGTGAACCGAGGGGACGATTAGTAAATTTATCAAAACCAAAATTTTGATTAGTTACTGCAGCACCTGCAACAGTAATTTCTAAATCGTTAGGTGTACCTAAAGTATTGTCACCGGGAATTTCATCATCGTCGGTATCTACTTTAATCTTGTAACTACCGTCAGCAACATCTGTGAAAATATAATCCCCGTTATCATCGGTGACTGTAGTAGCGATTTCTTCACCATCATCGATGATATTATTATCGTTAGCATCGTTATACAAAGTGACGGTAATATCTTCAGGAAGACGTGGTTCACTAGTATCGAAATCGTCTTCACCGTCGCTGTCTTCGTAGAGAGTACCGGAAACGGTATAGCTAGCTTTAGCTGGATCGAAGCCAAAGTTTTGCTCTGTTACTGCTGCACCTGCAACAGTTATTTCTAAATCGTTAGCCGTTCCTAAAGTATATCCATCAGGAATATCCGCATCTGTGGTATCGACTTGAATTTTGTAATTACCGTTAGCTACACCAATGAATTGATAATCACCGTTACTATCGGTTGTAGCAGTAGCAACTTCGTTATTATTATTATCTAATAGCCTGACAGTAATATTTTCAGGTAGTTTCGCTTCATTACTATTCAAATTATTATCGCCGTCAGTATCTTCATATAAAGTACCCGAAACACTTGTCAAACCATCCCTCATGAAGATTCCTCCACCAGCCATCAAATCTAATCCTCCTTGACCAGAACTACCAGAGGTCCTTGTCGGAAAGTCACTCAGACCAACTAGGTCGTTACTAGAATTAATATCATTAGGGAATAGAGCATAACCATAAATTGTTTGTCCGGGATTAACACCAAGGGAGTTTATAGAAGTATAGACACCAGATATAGTTTGATTTCCTATTTGGTGTGAAGGTCGAAATCTTGGTTCATTTTCTTCACGACGCATAACAGTAGTTCGGACACTAAAACTGCTTTTTCCCCAAGTACTTTTTTTTACGCTTATCAAAGGACCGAATGCATTAGGTTTTCCGTTTGCATCCAAAGATGTAATTGCAGCAATTTGAAATGGGTCGTTTCCTCCCCGCTCTAAAACCAAAAAGCCAATATTGTCTAAAGCTGCATCTGGAGCTGAAAGTCCTCCTGTAATAATGTAGTCAATCCGCTCAATGTTGTTGCTAGCAATTCCATTATCATTAGAAAATCCATTATCAACCCCTCTGTTAATAATGTTACCGAGCATTGCTTCAGCCATTGTATTAGTGTAAGAGGAACGAATTTCTTTGTTATTCTTGTATTCAAAGAAAACTAATTGTCTTTCACCTGTTGCACCTTTATCGTTATTACGTCGAAATCCAACGTTATCTGCTAACTCTACTAAAGAATAATTGTTTCCTCCTGTGGTAAATCCGGATAATACTAGGTCATTGGTATCACCAACACCAAATTGCATATCGATATTGCTGTCGCAGCCACCACTATAACTACACGGAGATCCTACCGTAGTGCTATAGCTACTAGAGGTTCCCTTTTCGTAAGTAGCATCAAGACTTGATACACCAACTTGGGCATTGGCTGGACTAGTTGTTGCAATGGCGATCGCAATACTTAGGCTTGCTCCTACTGCTAGCTTATGGCTTTTGGGTACAATAATATTTTTAAATAAAGACTTCATTGTTTGAGTACCAAATAATACTGATATTGTCTGTAAATATAAAGATGATTTAAACTTGGCTTTACACTGGCATTAAAACTTTTATTTAAGGTTTTTGACTTCCGTATAATTACTATTTGAAATATTTTTTATACGTGAAAATACTATGTTGTTGTGGGTTGGTGTAGAGACGCGTTCGCGTTCACCGAAGGTGCGGTTAAGCGTGTCCGTTCATCGAAGATGTTCCCGAAGGGTAGGACATAAAGAGGGAGGGAGTGAGGGAGTGAGAGAGTGAGGGAGAGGTAATTGAATGGGGTTTTTACCCCAACCAATTACTAGCACCGTTTAGACGGTGGGGTTTTAAACCCAAAGGTTTCGATAATTTCGCGTCTCTACATTTGGGTTTGTAACGAATTAATTTGGTTTAACCATGATTCGCGGAATTATAGATAAATCCAGTATTTACTGTTCTATCTGCAAATCTCCTTCCTGATTTTCAAATTCGATATCGATTCCCCTCACGTCAAAGAATAATATTTCAACTCGACGGTTGCGTGCGTAGTCAACAACGTTATTCTCCTGTGTCCGTAATTTCCTTTCACCGAAGGAACGAATTGTCATTCTCTCTGGTGCGATACCTTTTTTAAGTAAGTAATTTCTCGCATTTGTTGCCCGTCGTTTTGCTAAGTCTTGGTTATAAGCGACGCTGGCGCGGGAGTCAGTATGTCCCTGTAGTTCAATAACTATTTCAGGATATTGCTCCATTACCACGGCGATTTTATCTAGAACTTCTCCACTCTTTTGACTGATAAAGTCTTTGTCTAATGCAAAGTGAACGTTTCTAGGTACGCTTAAACGAATTGGCTTAGGTGGCTCTGGGGGAGTAGGTATTGGTGGTTGAGGAATTGGCGGATCTGGAGTTACTGGTGGTGGAGTTACTGGACGAGTTATACAGTTAGGGTTTTGGGTTGGTGGTTGAGGATTCTGGAATGATTGAGAATTATTCACTGATTCGATCGCTGCATTCGCTGCTGGCTCTGAGGTTCCGTATTCTGATAAAGTGGCGATCGCGCTGATAATCTCTCCCGGTTGCAAATTAGTAAAGGTGGCTTTAAATCTACCTTTTTCGTCTGCTTGCACTCTACCTATTACTTGCCCTAATGCTGAAAATTGTGGGTATAAATCTATTTGCTGTTGACTATTAGGAACAACTTTATAAATGTCAATTTCGCTACCTGGTTCGGCTTTACCGTCGATATTTACTTTACCGTCGATAGCAATAAATTCTGAACTGAGAAATTCTGGTGCATTAATAGCTCCGTTAGCGCTATCTAAACGACGATTTCCAGAATTACGGGGTGGATTTGGGCCATCTCCTCGCTGAAAATCGCGCACGCCTGTATTATGTCTGTAGTTGAGGTCGATACTTAATCCTTCGATATTAGCGAAACTGTTATCTCTAACAATGTTTCTTTTACTATCAGGATAAGCTGTAATTGCAACTCCAGAGCCGGGTTGATTGGTAATTTGGTTATTAACTACCTGATGATTATTACCCATCAAGTAAATACCCGCACGTCGCAAACGTCTAGCATTATATTTAATATTATTGGACTGTATTTGTACTGAACCTTCTGGCTTAAATAAGTACACGCCGCTACCGTCGTTAGCACAAATTAAATTAGAGGTAACTTGAGAATTATTGATTTTACCTTCTAATCTAATCGCATCGGGAACACCGGCAATCCCGTTACCAATAATAATATTTTGTTCTATCAGGGTATTTTCGGCTAACTTTCCGGTAATAATCCCGCTACCTTCATGATTGGCAATTAAATTACGATTGATATTTGTACCTGTGGCATTAAATACTGAAACCCCAAAAGCTGAAGTTTTGTCAGGAACTTTTTCTTCGGAGGTAATACCCAACCAATTATTTTTAATAATCGCATTTCGGGTAGATTGAGAAGAATTATCCCCTTTTTCGCTTACGATTACAGAATCAAACGGTACGACAACAATATCCCCCGGAGGTAAACTAGCGGTATCGCGATGTTTGGAAGTAAAACCGTATATACTCAATCCTTGAATTGTAATATTGTCGGCAGCTACAGTTAAACCGCGAAATACTTCTTTGTCGGCAGCAGAAGTTATTTCCACCACGGGAATAGGAATCTCAATTTCTGCGGTTGCTGATTTACTAGCGTCGTAACCGGGTTGAGAAGTTCCGTCAACTATCAATCCTGGATTTATTAAAGGAGGAAGAATGCTTTCTAGAGTAATTGTAGTTTGTCCGGAAGGAAGATTAAAGTTAATTTGAGATTGACTGCTTCCGGATGAGACTAAAGATTTTTCAACAGAGCTAAGTTGTTCTATAGGTAAATTACCGTTGACAATAGCAATTGCTTCGCGTAATGTCAGAGCATCATCAGCCTGAATTGCTCCATCTCGATCGCTATTTACCGTCACGCTTAAACTTAAAGCTGTAGGTTGAGCAAAAGCAATATTAGGAGATGTTAGCAATAAAATTGGTAAACTTGTTAGTAAACGTTTGATATTAACTCTAAACTTACCAGATTGCTTTAAAGGACTTTTGCCAATTCTTTTATACATATTAATAGCCGTTATTTTACCGAAGACAGTAGAGTGAAAAGCCCGTCCCCAGGGAAAATACGGGGACAAGAGGTTGTAAAGAAAATGTATATTTTGCTTCATATATCTTTCTTCATCTCCCTTGCCCTGTCATCAGTCTTTGCAACAGCGTTTTTTCTACTTTCTCAGCTTTATTTGCTCCTTTGATTCTTTCAGCTAAGGTTTCTAAGGGATTTTTCTTGATATCAGAGACATTTAATTTATCTGTTCCCTGTTCCCTGTTCCCCGTTTTCTTCTTCAGCTTATTCAACAAAGCTTGTCGGTTTTCTATTTCTCGACGAGGTGTTCTTTTCTGCAAACCAAAGCCTCTAAATAGCTGATTGAGCTTCATTGAGACACCTAAATATGGCCCGCTAGCGGAACGACTGCCGTCAAAATCGCGGTCGTCTATTTCCCCAAAGGCGTAACCGCCAGCTATTCTTAAATTTGGAGTAACATAATAACCTGCTTCAACAACAAAGCCGGTTTCGGTATAGTCAGACTGGGTAATTACTCTTGCTTCTCCAACTAAATCCCAACTGTATCCCAAGCGATAAGTGGCGCGTAGCTGTCCTAAATTTGTAGTACTGCTAGAGGAAAAATCGTTAGCTAAATCGGTGGTACTGTTACGTAAAGCGTATTTACCGTAAAATTCCCATTGCCAATTCGGTGCGTAAATTGCTTCTAAAGCAAAGGTATGATCTCTGGCACCAGTACCCGTTCCGAATAAAATAGTTTCGGGGATTGTTGAAGGATTCTTACGATATTCGTAGCGCATCAAAGCGTTGAATTTATCGTTTTTAGGATTGCGGTATGCTAAACCGACTCTTAAATTGGAAGTGTCTCCTAATGCTCCCAAGGTTTGATTACTCGAACCTGCTTGTTGATAGCGTGCTAAAGCGGTAAGAGAGGATGAAAGTTTACCAGTTGCACCTGCGGTAATTACGGTATTATCACCATTTGAAGAACTTCTATGTTCAAATCTAGCGCTAGCTTTGAAGTTAGGATTATCGGTATATTCCAAGCCAACGCTGTAGCTGTCGCCGGAAGTGAAACCTAACGCCGCAGCACTTTGACCGACGGCAAAGGGTTGTCTAAATTGTTGCCCAGTTGCGTTATTACCTAAGAAGTCGCCAAAAACGTGTTCGTAAGCCAAGCTTAAACGCAATCCGGGAGCAATACTTACACCCTGTTTTAATCCTAAAGCACCTTGAGTAGTCGGCCCATTCGAGCCACCTAATACAGAAAAACGTCCGGTAACTGAGGTATCTTCACCAAATTTATGTTCGCCGTTGACGTTGAAACTGGTGATGGAATTACCATCAAATTGTCCTTGAGTGTAAAACTGTTGCGTTAACGAAAGATTAATTCCTGGAATCGCTTGCCAATTTAACCCGAAGACGGTTCTATCTGGGTAAACTGCATCTGTTTCATCAGATAATGTGGTTTCGTTTTGGGCTACAAAGGAAAGTTTCTTGGCAATAGGAACGTTAAGACGGGAACGTAATTGACTAGAATCTGTATTTAGAGTTTCCGGTGTGATTCTATCTTCCCGCTCTCGTTGAATCCAATCTACAGATAAACTTGCTTTACCAAACTTTTGTATGACACCAGCAGAAATTGTAGTTAAAGAATTATCAACTGGGTTTCCAGGAATAGCTGTTGTACGCGGTGAAAATAACTCTTCAAAAGTATCTAGCGGTTGAGGTGCAACACCAAAGTTGACTTCACGATCGTATTGAAAGCGTAAATTTGTTGAGTTGGTGACTCTGCCGTTAACCTGTGCCCCATAACGAGTTTGTCCGGGTACAAAGCTGATGGTAGCATTATTAGAAAATCCCGTATCTGCGAAACGGTAATAAGCACGAGTTCTTAAACCCCGGATCAATTCCGCTTCCGCTTCCGCTCTGACGGCATCACCTTCCACCATGCCCATTTCAGTAGAATCATTGCGGCTGCGAGCATATTCGGCAATAAATTTACCTACCTTACCAAAAGAAAACTGAGCATCAGCACCGTACAATTCAAAATCGCGATCGCCTTGATTTTCTTGTACGTAAGTAGCTGCTAACCAACTATCTTTATTAACACCGCGAGCAAAGTTATATTGCAATCTTCCCGCGTAGATATCGGTATCGTCTCCTGCTTCATCTCCTTCGTATTGATAAGTAACAACAATGCGTCTTACCAAAACTTCACCAAATTCATTTACATCAGTACGTAAAATTGGTTCGCGGAATAAAACTGTACCTCTATCGTAATCAATCTCATAATCTGGTCCCCGATTCAATCGTTCGCGCTGTAATACCGTACCGGGACGATTTAATTCTTCTAATTCAATAAAGACGCTTTCACTTCCAGGTACAAGCAATCGACGAGAGACAAAGTAAAATCCACTAGTTCCATCGGGAGCTATAGTATCTCGTTGGAAACCTTCAATATTGTTACCGTAAAAAGCTGTAGCTTGAAGTTTACCGATATTATAATTAGCTTTGAAGCCATGTAGCTGACGAGTCAAGGAAGTAAACTGCTGTGAAGAACGAGAAAATTCTTCGGTGTTGTAATCTCCCCACATCGCATAATCGGCACTAGCACCTGCAACCCTAGACGAACGCTCTAACCGTAAATATACGCTATCAGTAGATGGAGTAATTTTATTAACTGTAGAACTATCACCGTAAGTCGGATAATTTTTCTCGCTAAATTGATAAGTTCCAAATAACCGATTGTCGCAATTACAGTCTTCATTTAAAGGGCGACTGCTATCATAAGCACCAGTTACCAACCATTCACCAATTGCACCAGTTGCAAAGACAGCAGAACGGAATTTGACTTCAGTATCGTTATCTTCATCTTCTGGGAGAAAATCCTTAAATCTACTGTAGAAATCCGTACCTTTAGCACCCAAACGAAAATCGATAACCCCTGTCATCAAACTTGGACGTAAAGCAGTTTTGAATTGTAGTTGAGTAAAGGCTTCTAATTTCCCAACTTTTCCTCTAATTCGTACAGTTTTGGCTTCTAGGTCGGATTTAAGAGTAGCGGTAAACTGTCCCGATTTTGCCTGTACTTGAAATCCAGGTTGTCCGGGTTTGAAATCTGGTTCGAGAAATTCTCCTGCTGTGGATGCTAAAGTGACAACTGCATCGCGATTAGAAATATTACCATTTTCATCAAGTAATGTACCTTTGATAGTAGCAGTAGAACTTCCATCAGCAGGAATTCTTGATTCTACAGTATTTAATTTTATTTCTTGCGCTCCACCCCTTACCATTATTTTCACGGTAACAGGAGGCTCTTTAGAACCAATTATTTGAGCAGATATAATGTTCTCCCCATTTTGCAGAGAAACACCATACCATGTCTGCGTAACCATGTCGGTTTCGGGATCTGTTTCAGTACGTCCGATTAAAGAACGGTCAGATAGTTCCCCATTAACCCGTAATTCGACTTGATTACCTACAGGAAACTGAAGAATAATTGGTGTAGCAGCTACATCAACAAGAGCATCAGGTGTAGGTGAGAGAACTACTACTTTTGAATTGTTATTATTTTGAGGAAATTGGGAAATATATTGATTTGAAACTGGGGTAAAATTCGGATTTAAAGTTTCTGGCTGAGGTAATCCAAAGGGAGATTTGGAATAAGATGCCAAAATGTTATTACTATTTAATTCTTGATTTTGATTGTTTCCAGAATTAAATGAGCTATACCCTGTTGCTAGTTTCATCCCAGATGAATTATTTTCGTAATTATCTGTAAATGAAGGCTGTATGGCAACTAATGATGTCAAACTATAGTTTTGATTTGTGAGGTTATCCGTTGTCCAATTTTTAGCAATTAAAGTTGGTGTGTTTTCAGGTACTTGATTCTTAGGAGTTGATTCAAATACATTTATTGCAACCAGTTGAGAAAACCATTGTGTTACATCTTTTTTATTTTCTGATGTTTCTTGAATTGAAGACTCAACCGGCTTTTGTTCGTTTAGAAAAGGTTCTAGAGCTAGTAAATAATTACCGTTTGTAGAATTGATCGGAAATTCAACCGGCTTTTGTTCGTTAAGAAAAGGTTCTAGAGCTAGTAAATAATTACCGTTTGTAGAATTGATCGGAAATTCAACCGGCTTTTGTTCGTTTAGAAAAGGTTCTAGAGCTAGTAAATAATTACCGTTTGTAGAATTAATCGGAAATTCTACCGGCTTTTGTTCGTTTAGAAAAGGTTCTAGAGCTAGTAAATAATTACCGTTTGTAGAATTAATCGGAAATTCTACCGGCTTTTGTTCGTTAAGAAACGGTTCTAAAGCAAGTAAATAATTACCGTTTGTAGAATTAATTGGAAATTCAACCGGCTTTTGTTCGTTAAGAAAAGGTTCTAGAGCTAGTAAATAATTACCGTTTGTAGAATTAATCGGAAATTCAACCGGCTTTTGTTCGTTAAGGAAAGGTTCTAGAGCTAGTAAATAATT
>JBCCLY010000116.1:0-8838 GCA_039026655.1 Cyanobacteria bacterium P01_C01_bin.38
ATACGGTAGTGAAGGACAAGAGAATGGAAGCCAATCCCAGGTAACTTCCGTTTCTCAGTTTTCTGATGTACAGCCAACCGATTGGGCTTTCCAAGCTTTGCAATCCTTGGTTGAGCGTTATGGCTGTATAGCTGGTTATCCGAACGGAACCTATCGTGGAAACCGTGCTTTAACTCGTTATGAATTTGCAGCAGGTTTGAATGCTTGTTTAGATAGAGTTAACGAATTAATAGCAACTGCTACTGCTGATATTGTTACCAGAGAAGATTTGGCAACTTTACAGCGTTTGCAAGAAGAATTCTCAGCTGAATTAGCTACTTTACGCGGAAGAGTAGATGCTTTAGAAGCGCGTACTGCTGAATTGGAAGCCAATCAGTTCTCTACGACAACCAAACTAGCAGGTGAAGCGATTTTTGCTTTAACTGATGCTTTTGGCGATAGCGTAGACGATGACAACAATACCGTCTTCCAAAACAGAATTCGCTTGGACTTGCAAACCAGTTTCACAGGTAAAGATGTTTTGCATACCCGTTTAGCTACTGGTAATGCTCAGCGTTTGAATACTGGAACTGATGTAGACGGTGATGGTGTTGCCGATCTAAGCGGTGAGAACTTTCAAACCTTTAACTTAACTGGCGATACATCTAATAGCAATGATGTTACGTTGGACTGGCTGGCTTACTACACCAATATTGGACCCGCACAAGTTTATATTGCTGCTACTGGCGGTATTCATAGTGATTATGCTGCTACAGTTAATCCTTACTTTGAGGATTACGACGGTGGTAATGGTGCCTTGTCTACCTTCGCTTCTGAAAGTCCTATCTATCGTATTGGTGGTGGTGCCGGTGCGGCATTAAATGTCAAATTTGGTAAAGGTGGCGGTCCCCTTCGTGGAAGCTCTTTAACCCTTGGTTACTTAGGTTCCGAACCAGCTAATCCAGGAATTGGTCAAGGTATATTCAACGGTAACTACGCTGCATTAGGACAGTTGAACTTTAACTTAAATAGCCGGATTGCATTAGCTGCAACTTACGTTCACGGCTATCATGGTGGGGGTAGTGCTTTGTTCGATGCTGGTGGATTCGGAGGCGCAAACGTTCCTGTAGTTGGTACCACACAAGCAAACTTAATTGAAAATCCGTCTTCTAGTAATTCCTACGGTTTGGCTGCTGCAATTAGACCTAGCAATAAGCTTTCAGTAAGTGGTTTTGTTTCTTACCATGATGTTACTGGCTTTGGTGCTGGCGATGACTTTGAAGCTTGGAGTTGGGGTGCAGGCATAGCTTTACCTGACTTCGGTGGAAGAGGTAATGTTTTGGGTTTCTTCGGAGGCGCTCAACCTTACTCTCTAAATAGAGGCTTAGCTACTGATGGTCGTGATGATGCAGATGTTCCTTACCACATTGAGGGATTTTACAAGTATCGCTTAAACGATAACGTTTCCATTACACCTGGAGTTGTTTATCAGACCTCTTCTGGACAAAATGATGATAACGACGATGTATTTATCGGTACTCTCAGAACTACCTTTACGTTCTAGATAATTAACAAAAATCTAACAGTTTGATATAACTTGCTCCCTGTTAATCAATGGGGAGCAATTTATTTATGAGGACGAAACAGCAAACCCCGGTGGAGAACCGGAGTATAATAAAGAAAGTTAGGAATAAAAAAGTTATCAGCTATGAGTTAGGAGTTAAGAGTTATGTAAATTGAAATTTGGTATTCGTGATTAGCGCGATCGCCTTTGTTGTCTTTTTGTTTCAATATTGGTAAGGTTTATTTCACCACATTAATTCTGTGGGGTTTGCGTAGTGCGTTAGCGAAGCGTGTCCGGAGGACATGCATCTTGCACGAAGCGCATTCCCGAGCGAGCAAGATGCTCGCACTACGAATGTGTTACCCAGCAAAACTTATGTGGTCTAGTAGTAGTACTCCGCCACATTAATTCTGAGGGGTGACACAATGATATTTGTAGGTTGGGTTGAACGAAGTGAAACCCAACACCCGAGTTGGGTTGCGCTTCGCTTAACCCAACCTACGGAGCGACTTCCTAACCCAGCAAAACTTATGTGGTCGAATAGTAGTGATGCGTTTCGTGAATTTTGCTGAGTAATAAAGTTCTACGTGCCGCGATTTATCGCTCTGATTTACGACTAAAGTCCCTACTACGAACAAAGAAGTATTTTTAAAATCTTTGATTACAACTCCTAACTCCTAACTCCTAACTCCTAACTCCTAACTCCTAACTCCTAACTCTCAAAATTTTAATTTTTATCAAAACAGCTTGTGGAACTATCGTGTAAATCAGAATATGCAATTTTAGCGTTATTAGAATTAGCAACCCATTATCAAAAAGGGGAGCCATTACAAATTCGGCAAATTGCAGCTAAACAAAATATACCCGATCGTTATTTGGAACAGCTTCTGGCAACATTAAGACGTGGTGGACTTGTTAAAAGTCAACGTGGTTCTAAAGGTGGCTATTTCTTGACGCGAGAACCTTGGAAAATTACTTTATTTGATATTTTTGTATGTGTGGAAGGGCTTGACAAATTACAAAACTGTGAAGAAGACAGCAAACCTAAAACTTCTGATAGTGCTGTAGTTGAAAATATTTGGGAGGAAGCACGTCAAGCTGCTAATTCGGTATTACAAAAATATACGCTTTTAGATTTATGCGAAAAGCGAGACTCGCACAAGCATTTAGATATTATGTATTACATTTAAGAATTGGTCATGGGGCATTGGGGATTGGGCATGAAACAAGATATATTATTAAGTTAATTGTTTTACGTTTGCTCAGAGTTTTATCAACATGTAGGCTATTGATGAGATACATATAAGATAAGCATTTGATTTAAATACAATTAAAAAATATAACTTTCGTGGGGCATTTCTATATTTTATGTTTCCAATGCCCTATTCCCTATTTCCTACTCCCTACTCCCTATTCCCTATTTCTTACTCCCTATTCCCTACTCCCTACTCCCGATAAAAAAATGCGTATTGCTCGTAATATTACAGAAGTTGTTGGTAAAACTCCTTTAGTACAACTTAATCGCATCCCGCAAGCCGAGGGTTGTGTGGCTAACATTGTGATGAAGTTGGAAAGTATGAATCCGGCTGCATCGGTAAAAGATAGAATCGGCACCAATATGATTAATGCTGCTGAAGAAGAGGGTTTGATTACTCCTGGAAAAACGCTTTTAGTAGAACCTACTTCTGGAAATACAGGAATAGCTTTAGCTATGGTGGCTGCTGCTAAAGGTTATCGTTTGGTGTTGACAATGCCCGATACTATGAGTTGCGAACGAAGGGCAATGTTGCGAGCTTATGGAGCGGAACTACAATTAACTCCGGGAATTGAAGGCATGAGTGGAGCAATTCGACAAGCGCAAAAAATTGTTGACACCACTCCTCATACGTATATGTTGCAACAGTTTCGCAACCCTGCAAATACGAAAATACACAGGGATACTACTGCGGTCGAAATATGGCAGGATACAGACGGTAAGGTGGATATGGTTGTAGCAGGCATAGGAACTGGGGGAACAATTACGGGTATAGCCGAAGTCATTAAAGCACGTAAGCCAAATTTTAAGGCGATCGCCGTTGAACCAGCTTCGAGTCCCGTGTTGTCGGGAGGGAGACCAGGATATCACAAAATCCAAGGGATTGGAGCGGGATTTGTTCCTCAAATACTGAAAGTTGAACTAATTGACGAAGTAATTTCAGTTACCGATAGTCAGGCGATCGCATACGGGCGAAGATTGGCTTGTGAAGAAGGATTATTGTCAGGTATTTCAACGGGAGCGGCTTTGTATGCGGCAATTCAAGTTGGGAAGCGTAAGGAAAACAAAGGACGCTTAATTGTATTAATTCAGCCTAGCTTCGGAGAAAGATATTTAAGTACGCCACTGTTCCAAGATTTAGAATATAAGCCAGTTAGTAGCATCAACTAACGATAAATCGGAATAATGCCAAAATCTAATCACTACGAAACTCTTAATATCGCTCGAAATGCCAGCCAAGCGGAGATAAAGCAAGCTTATCGCCGCTTAGTAAAGTTGTTTCATCCGGATGTGAATCAAGAAGCTACAAATAGCGAAGAAATTATTCGTATAAATGCTGCTTATGAGGTGTTAAGTGATACTAAAAGTCGTCAGTCTTATGATAGACAACTGCATAACAGTTTTGAGAAAAAAAATACCGAAAGACAGCAACGGACTCAAACAGCACAACAACAACACAAAAATAAACGTAAAAAGAGACGAAATGCCGACGAGCAGGTTGAGGAATGGTTGCGCTTTGTATATCAGCCGGTTAATCGTTTTGTGCATGGTATTCTCAACTCTTGGGAAGAGCAAATCGAGAAATTAGCTGCCGATCCTTTTGATGATGAATTGTTAGAAGAATTTCAGAACTATTTACAAGATTGTAAAGAAGAACTCAAGCAAGCACAAAATACTTTCAGCTCTTTCCCAAATCCGCCTAATTTAGCACGAGCTGCGGCTCATTTTTACTACACATTGAATCAAATTGGTGATGGTTTGGGAGAGTTAGAATATTTTCCTCTTAATTATGATGAAAGTTACTTGCACGCAGGACAAGAAATGTTTCTTATTGCAACTCAACTATATTACGAAGCACAAGATTCTATGGGTGCTTACAAATAGATAACAACTATTTTTTTGTAGTGGATTGAATTTGTTAACACAACAAATAAAACTTTTCAAGCTTAGAATAAAACAAAAAATAAATTTAGATGCAAGTCAAACTTAGAATATGCTGTAAGATAGTATTCTTTCATCTTCAATAAGATAGTTGCTTTTTCACTACATACTGAAATATTATTTATTTTCGTAAGAACTATAAAATTATTAGTTGATTAAAAATGGAACTACCTTACTATAGAAAAATTTTCTTCAGACTTATATTCTTTATAAGAATATAAACTAATAAATGGTTAGCATATCTATTTCTTATTAAGTTTATCGAAAATTGAAATCAAAAGTGTTTAAAATGATGATAAAACAGTCTTTTTAAACTACTAATTATATTTTGTTGCTTGGTAAAGACTTTGATGAAAGGGGCATTCTCAAAAAAGTGCAATTAAGTTATTCAACGCCCAGATAATGGAAATACAAAAGAGCCTGATATTAATTGTTGATGATAAGATTGATAACCTAAATATTTTATCTGATGTGATGGAATTACATGGACATTCCGTGTTAATTGCCACTGATGGTGAAAGTGCGTTGAACGAATTAAAAGCTATCTGTCCGGACTTAATTTTATTAGATATTATGATGCCGGGTATGGATGGATTTGAAACTTGTATGCGGTTGAAAGCTCATGAAAAAACAAAGGATATTCCAGTAATTTTCATGACGGCTCTTACAGATACAGCAGATAAAATTAAAGGATTCAAAGTAGGGGCAGTAGACTATATTACAAAACCATTCCAGCAGGAGGAAATAGTTGCACGAGTCAACGTACAGTTACAATTACGAAATTTGAATCGTCAATTACAAAAATCCCAATTTAAATTGATGCAAGCTGAGAAAATCTCATCTTTAGGGCAGTTAGTTGCTGGTGTTGCCCATGAAGTAAAAAATCCTGTAGGGTTCATCGCCGGTAATTTAGAACATACAGGTAATTACATACAAGATTTAGTTAGTTTATTAAACCTATATCAAAAACATTTACCAAATAAACCAGAAGAGATTACAAAAAAAATTGATGAAATAGATTTAGATTTTCTATTAGAAGACTTACCAAAAATGATTGCTTCAATGAATCTGGGAATTGAGCGTATTAGCGAAATTATGCAATCACTACGTAATTTTTCGCGTAAAGATGCAACATACAGAAAAACCGCCGATATTCATCAAGGAATTGATACAACTTTGATGATTTTATCCCATCGATTGAAAGCTAACGCAATTCACCCAAAAATTAAAGTTATCAAAGAGTACGGCAATTTACCTGAAATTGAATGTTTTCCAGGACAACTCAATCAAGTATTTATGAATTTGCTAGCAAATGCTATTGATGTATTTGAAGATAAAGCGAAAAAGACTGAATGCTTTATTCCTCAAATTCGTATCAGCACAAAATTAATCAATAATAATAGCGTGGAAATTATTATTGCTGATAATGGTTATGGAATGACTGAAGAAGTACGAAATAACTTATTTAATGCTTTTTTTACCACTAAACCAGAAGGGAAAGGTACTGGTTTAGGGCTTTCAATTAGCTATCAAATTATTACAGAAACTCACAGTGGAACTTTAGAATGTTTCTCCTCCGAAGGTGAAGGTACGGAGTTTGCGATTCAGATTCCGGTGAAGGTAGGGAATGGGGAGTACGGAGTAGGGAGTAGGGAGTAGGGAGTAGGGAGAAGAATAATTATCAATTATCAATTACCAATTACCAATTACCAATTACCAATTACCAATGCCCCATGCCCAACTCCTAACTCCTAACTCCTAACTCCTAACTACTCCTAACATTCAGGATTTAGTTTATGCTGGAAGCAGTAAAACGTTAAGAAATCTTAAATTCTGCTTTCTAGATACTCATGCAATGCATTGTAAATCGCCGCGCTCAGTTTTCGGCCAGTCACCGATATTGGTTCCCAGAACTAAGCATAGCGGCGAATATTGAGAAATTTGGTGCTTGTGCTAATTTTCCTGGGCACGGACATAACTATGTTTTGTTTATTTCTCTTCAAGGGGAGGTAGATGAATATGGGATGGTACTTAATTTATCTAACGTTAAACAGGTAATAAAAAGGGAAGTCACTAATCAACTTGACTTTTCTTATCTTAATGATGTTTGGGAAGAGTTTGGGCAAATTTTACCGACGACTGAAAATATTGCACGGGTTATCTACAAACGGTTATCGCCTTATTTACCTATAGTTCGCGTGCAGTTATTTGAACATCCTCAACTTTGGGCTGATTATATGGGAAATTCAATGGAAGCTTATCTTACTGTAGGTACTCACTTTAGCGCTGCTCATAGATTAGCTAGCCCTAAGCTGAGTCAAGAGGAAAATTTAGAGATTTACGGTAAGTGCGCTCGTCCTAACGGACACGGACATAATTACCATTTGGAAATTACCGTCAAAGGTGAAATTGCAGAGCGTACTGGTATGTTAGTCGATTTAGGTGCTTTAAATAAGGTCATAGATGATTATGTAGTCGAACCATTCGACCATACTTTCCTTAATAAAGATATTCCTTATTTTGCCGAAATAGTTCCTACTGCCGAAAATATAGCGCTTTATATCAGTAATAAATTGCGCGAACCTATCGCTGAGTTAGGAGCAAATCTTTACAAAGTTAAGCTTATGGAAAGTCCGAATAATTCCTGCGAAATTTACTGCGAAAATCAAGAATCCAACTCTAGTGCAGCGAAAAAACAAGAACCTGCTTTAATACGGCTGTAAATAACAAGAATCGGCAATTTGTTAATATCGAACCCTAAGAATTTCTTAGGGTTAATTTTACTTATGATTCCATTTATTATTCTTATTTCAAAATATATGCCTTTAGAGGTTATTAGTTAAGTAGGTTGGCGTTGAAAATTATAACTATGACGAGGGAGTAGGGAGTAGGGAGTAGGCAGCAGGGGTAAGGGTTTTAAGCCAATTTACATTTTGTGACATAGTTCAGTTTATTTGTGCCGACTTATTTATTGAATAAAATATTTATAATTTATAAAAACCGCGATAATTGTCTTAAAAATGCATTGATTAAGCTCTTTTATTAATATCCACTGATTCAAAATTAGCAATTAAAGTTATGTCCTTACAAATGGATTCTCAACAGCCTTTGGTTAGCGTGATAGTGCCGGTTTACAATCGCTCAATCTATTTGGAACAAGCAATTCAAAGCGCCCTCAATCAAACTTATCAAAATATTGAGATTATTGTATCCGACGATTGCAGCCCAGAAAGCCCGCAAAGCATAGTAGAATCTTTTGATGACCCCAGAATTCGATTTCGTCGTAATAAAACAAATTTAGGAGTAGCTGAAAATATCATTACTACAGTTAAAGAAGCACGAGGAAAATATATTGCCAGTTTGAACGATGACGATCTGTGGAATGAAGACTTTTTAGAAAAACTGGTTCCGCAGCTTGAGAATAATCAAGATTTGGTATTGGCTTTTTGCGACCACTACATAATAGATGATAATAGTAATATTGATGAGGCAGCTACAAATGAATGCACTCAAGCCTGGAAGCGCAATCAATTAAAAGAAGGAATTTATCAACCCTTTTATGAAATTGCATTAGTTAATCAAGCTGTAGCTAGTTCTGTAGCAGCAATAATTCGTCAAGATGCTATTGATTGGGACAAATTTCCCCCTCAAGCAGGACCTTTTTGGGATTTATATTTAACTTATATGGCTTGCCGCAATGGTGGCGGAGCTTATTATTCTCCAGAAAGATTAAGTCAATACCGCGTCCATGCATTGTCTGAAACCATGAATATTGGTAGTAAAAATACCAAAGCGAAAATCCGAGGTGCCAATGCTTCTATTTTCTGCTTTCGTCAATTTATGGAAGATGAAGCGTTACAAGAATTTAAAAGTTACTTTCGCAAACAATGGTTACACGCACAAACTACTTTAGCCATTGGTTTATTACGCGATAATAACTTAAAAGAAGCAAGACCTCTACTTTTAGATGCTTTGATTCAACAAAAATTTAATCCAAGAACTATTGCAGCATTCTTAATAAGTTTTATTCCCAAACCATTAGCACGTAAATTACTAATTGGAAATGGGGTATAGGAAAGTTAAGAGTTAGGAGTTAGGA
>JBCCLY010000117.1:0-8697 GCA_039026655.1 Cyanobacteria bacterium P01_C01_bin.38
ATACGATGCAATCATCTGCTTGGGTGCGGTAATCAAAGGGCAAACACCACATTTCGATTATGTATCGGCAGAAGTTTCCAAAGGAATAGCCGCTGCTGCTTACCAAACTGGTGTACCAGTAATATTTGGTGTTTTGACAACTGACACCATGCAGCAAGCTTTAGAAAGAGCGGGAATCAAAAGCAATCACGGCTGGGATTACGCAATGAATGCTTTAGAAATGGCTAGCTTAATGCGTCAATTACGTCCCAGCGTACAGCAATATTCATCAAACGCAGCCTTATCAGGTTCACTCAAAAGCGCAAATTTAAACAACTTACCTGCCGAATCTGAAGAAAAAGCTTAAGAATGGGCATCGGGGATTGGGCATTGGGCATTGGGAATAGTTAGGAGTTAGGAGTTAGGAGTTATGAGTAGCGAGTAGAGAGTAATTATTAAATGTAGTGGGAGCCGAAAAGCTCCCTGGTTGTTTTAAATACTCTATTATCTGCCCATTACCCATTACCAATTACCCATCCCAATCCCCAATGCCCCATGCCCAATGCCCCATCCCCAATTCCCACCTTCTTCAAAAAAAGAGTTGACAATCTTAAACCCATGTGAGATATTGATATTTAGCAATGAAATGCGGGTGTAGCTCAGTGGTAGAGCGTCACCTTGCCAAGGTGAATGTCGCGCGTTCGAATCGCGTCACCCGCTTTCAAAAATTAATAATTTAGGAAATGCAGAAGGGGTTACTTTCTGCATTTTCTATTTGTTTATCAATATGTTGAAAATATTTACATTTATTAAAAATAAACGCTCTGTTTTCGGTGGGATGCACTACACTGGATGATGGTAAAAGTATAGGGCTTTGCTTGCTAAATATGGTTTGTTATTTGAGGGTTAAAAAATTATTGATATGTAATTAAAAATCTGTATATAGAAAGATTAATGCTTTCAACAGTTGATGATATAAAGGAACTTATTGTTGGTCAACTCTGAAAGCGTATTTTAGCGTATTTTAAAATTATTTATGAGCAGAGAATTGCGGTATCAAACAGTTTTCTGTGAATAATAAATTGAAGAGAGTATTGATATTTTTATAAATATTCCTTCACCGTAAACTACGATCTTGTGAAAAAGAGCCGTATAGTGCAACCACAAAAGCCCGAAAAAATCGATTTCAATAACGAATACCCGTGTCCCTGTCGCCGTAGGGGACGCTTAATTCCGATTACTCTGACAGAAGCATTCGGTTGCGATCGCTGTCAGCAGATATTTGTAGTAGAGGACAATGCTCGTGTATTAGAGCAGCTTTCTACGACTTATCCTTATAAACGAGCTTGGCGCTGGACTGGAAATGGATGGAAAGTTGTTCATCCACGTTTAGGAGAAAGTTATTTACCAGTAGCGCTAGGTATTATTTTCGTGCTAGTGATTATATGGCTACCGTTAGCATTGCATTTAGCCAATGGTCCTGGGATTATTACTTGGGCATTAGTAGCGGTGTTATTGGCTATTTTGCCAGCACTTATGGTTTGGCTCACCTACAGACGTTAAGGCGCTGATTATTATTGTGGATGCTTTTGCACAAAACCCCCAACCGATTGCCATAGAAAGCGATGCTTCGCGTATCGCTAAACTCGCACATGGTGCTGCTTTAAAATTGGGCATTACTAAAGGAGCGCAGCGCAGCCGCGCTTTAATGGCGATGGCTGAGGCGTTAGAACGCTCATTTGACAATATTTTGGAAGCTAATACTCTGGATCTGGAAGCTTGCCGGGAAATGGCGGTACCAGATTTAATCTTGGATTGGCTAAAGTTAACTCCGGAACGTTTGGATTCGACGGTAAGAATTTTGCAACGGTTGGAGGAGTTATCAGATCCACTGCGGCGAATGAGAACAGCTGATTACCAGCTTGGTGAAGAACAAAGTTATTCTCAATCAACGCCTCTGGGTGTAATCGCTTTTATTTATGAAGCATTTCCGGAGTTAGGAGCCATTGCTGCTGGTTTGTGTGTCAAAAGTGGCAATAGTATTATTCTTAAAGGAAGCACGGAAGCAAGTCATTCTAATGAAGCTATTGCCCAAGTAATAAAAATGGCTGTTGCTGAAGCCGGATTACCTGTAGGCTCGGTAGAGTTGGTAACTGGAGAACATGGTACGTTAATTCAGGAATTGGTTACTCAAGAGCATTATTTGAATTTAGTGATTCCTTACGGACGTACTAGTTTGATTCAGCGGGTAGTACGCCAATCTACAGCACCAGTTTTAAAATCGGCTATGGGTAATTGCTATTTATACTGGTCGCCAAATGGTAGCTTGGTAGATATGGTGCGCTGGATGATTATTGAAAGTCATGCAAGTTCTCCAGATCCTGTAAATGCGATTGAAAAAGTCTTAATTAATCGGCAAACTGCATCGTCTTCGTTTGGTACTTTATTAAAAAGTTTGCAGGAAAAAGGTTTTCTGTTAAGGGGAGATGACGAGTTAAGAGAATCATTTCCTCAATTGCAACCAGTCAAAGATAGTGAATGGGGAAGTGCTTATTTCACCAAGACAGTTGCATTCAAACTTGTAGATGATTTGGATACAGCAATTAGTTGGATTAATCGATACAGTAGCGGACATGCCGACTGTATTGTTACCGAATCTTATCAAGAAAGCAGACAGTTTGCTTTAGGCGTAAATAGCGCTTCTACATATATAAATGCTTCCCCACGTTTTTGCCGAAATCCATTATGGGGAGATGCGGTGTTTTTAGGAATGTCCAATCAAAAAGGGCATCGTAGAGGATTAATTGGTTTGGAAAGTTTGACTACGCTTAAGCATATTGTTCAAGGTAATGGAAGGTTTTGAGATAATATTAGTTTGGACAATTCAGGCTTTTAAATAAGGGAATAGGGAACGGGGAATAGGGAACGGCAAAGAGTAAAAAAAGGTTTTTTTGTACATAGTATGCTTAAAATCTCAATTAAAAACTTCAAACCCCTTGCTGTGTTTTAGAAATTAGCTTTATTAATCAGTTTTAAGAGTAAATACTATTCCTTATTCCCTGTTCCCTGTTCCCTATTCCCTATTCCCCCAAACCCTTTTTTCCTGTTTTTTTAACATCCCTTTGTAGGGATGAACTTAAAAAAATACTTTATTCTAAAATTTCGTCTTCTCGTTAAAATAATCTTTTTACAGTTGCATTTAAGCTTTTTATAAAAATTAAGCAAGCCCTATGTACGGCTATAATCAATGACAGCACTTTGCAGTTAAATGAGGTACATTCTTTTACTCCCTATTCCCTACTCCCTACTCCCTTATCACGATATGTTCTGTACCTCATTAAGACGAAATCCGCTGTATATAAACTAATAGCTTGCAATCTGAAATTGATGATAAGGATACCAGTTGATTTTGCTTTATAAAACCGTTTTCGTTCATTGGTGTATTGGTGGAATTAATTATCAAACCGCTCTCATAAACCTATTCCCTGTTCCCTGTTCCCTATTCCCTTGCAAATAAGCGAAAATCAAAAATACTAATCAAATTAATTTAACGATTGGTTAAGACAAACCGATTTTTAGGAATTTTGGAGTTGAGAGTGTAAGATGTGCTTAATGCAATTTTCCTGCACTAAGTTTCTGTAGCATGGGTATCCTTACGCGTCAGAATATAGTTTAAGAAAAGGAAATTTGCTGTAAATCAATTTCCAATTTAAGCGAGAAAACATTCTTTATGATCCAAACTCAACCTAACAGAGTGACTTTTGCCAAAAATATTGGCTTTAGAAAAGAACTAAATAAACGAGTCGATGCTTATTTTAAGTCAGAGAATCTTACTCCCAGAGATAATGCCCTTATGTACTTCAAAAGTGCAATTATCTTAGGATGGGTATTTTTTTCATGGATATTTATTCTTTTTTCTCCCCCAGTAATGTGGATGAAAATACTTGGCTGCATCAGCCTGGGAATGGGTTTCGCTGGTGTTGGCTTTAGTGTAGGGCATGATGCCAACCACGGCGGTTATTCTAAGAAGAAATGGGTTAACAATACTATTGGTTTGACTTATGATTTTGTTATAGGTCTTTCTAGCTATCTATGGAGATTTCGTCATAATTATTTGCATCACACCTATACAAATATATTAGGTCATGATGTGGAAATTGATGGTAGTGGTTTAGTCAGAATGACTCCAGCAAGAGAACATAAATCCTATCATAAATTTCAGCATTTATTGATTAATTTTGTATATGCAATCATTCCATTTTATTGGTCATTTTCTGATGTCCGGCTTATTTTATTTAAACGCAAATACCACGAACATAATATTCCAAAACCAACAACCTTACAATTATTGACTTTAATAGGTGCAAAATTTGTTTGGTTGGGGCTTTATGCTGGCATACCATTCGTTTTGGGATACAGCCCTATTGAAATAATTATCGGATTGTGCATTGTAAATATGGTTTACGGCGTGCTAATTTGCAATATTTTTATGCTTGCTCACGTACTCGAACCAGCAGAATTTATCGAACCTAGTTTACCAGGTAATACAGTAGATGATGAATGGGCGATCGCTCAAGTTAAAACAACAGTTGACTTTGCTCCAGAAAACAAGTTTTTAAACTGGTATCTTGGCGGATTAAATTATCAAACCATTCACCATTTATTTCCGCAAATTTGCCACATACATTATCCCAAAATTGCTCCGATATTAGCGGAAGTTTGTGAAGAATACAACGTGCAGTACAATGTATATCCAAGTTTTACAGAAGCAATTGCCGCTAACTATCGTTGGTTAAAAATAATGGGCAATCCTCCGGAAATTAATACGGTTACACCTCAGATTTTATAAAGGTTAAAGGTTAAAGGTCAAAGGTCAAAGGTCGAAGGTAAAAGGTTTAAAAATTTAATCGAGATTAAATAATGCAATTAAAAACCCGGTTTTTTGAAAAAACCGGGTTTTGAAGTATATTGAATCTTAATGGTTATAGCACTACGTAATGCCGATTAAAACATTCATGAAGACTGAAACCCCTTCAGGATTAATCCTTAACCTTTGACCTTTAACCTTTAACCTTTAACCTTTAACCTTGGCTTAACGCTATAAGAGGTGTAATAAACCTTTTTCCCTTCATTTGGAACGAAATGACATTTTTTTGCAGAATTCCAAAGAGAAGTTAAAATTGGCTCGTCAGTTTTATGATAGTACTCCCCTAAAACTGGCTTAATTGCTTCAGTTGCTTTCTTCAAGTTGTAATGAGGGATATTCAAAAAGATGTGGTGAGCAACGTGGGTACCGATATCGTGATGGATATGACTGATAAAACCATAATCGCGATCGACGCTCGAAAGTGCCCCTTTAAGAAAAGTCCATTCACCATCGCGATACCAAGGAATATCTGGCTCGGTATGATGTAAAAATGTCACTAAATCTAGCCAAATTACAAATACAATGTATGGCGCGGCATAATATTTGATCAACCACATGAAGCCCCATTCATAGGTTAGAAATGCTAGCAAACCAACCATTGCACTCCAAAGTACGGTACTGGTAATTACATCCCATTTTTCTTTCTTTTTAAATAGGGGACTGCTGGGTAAAAAGTGAGAGCCTGTTTTTCCAGGAGAACGTTTAAATAAATATACTGGATAAGCCAGTAAAAACACGTAGTGTCTGCCGACTTTTTCAACTATATCCATTTCGTTGTAAGCTGATTCCGATATTGGATACCAACTTTCATCATTTTCCAGACTACCAGTATTTTTATGATGGGTTCGGTGACTAATCCGCCATCCATGATAGGGAACAAGTATCGGTATATGAGATAAATGTCCGATCAAGTCATTCAACCATTTTTTACGAGAAAATGATTGATGCCCGCAGTCATGCCCTACTACAAATAAAGCCCAGAACATGGTTCCCTGCATTACCCAGAAAATGGGAAAGAATAACCACGAATCTAGATAATAAGCTAAGGCATAAAGTCCAGCAATAATTACTATGTCTCGAAAGAAGAAAAACAGAGATTTCCATACTTGAGGCTGAAAACATTCTGCTGGAATTGCTGCTTTTACATCCCCAAGAGTAAAGGGAAGTTTGGTTTCCTCTGATGATGTATCTTGAGGAATATTGCCTGTATTAACTGTAGAAGATGTCACGCTCGTTTCGTTACCGGATATAGAGTGAACTTTTTCAAACAAATCAAAGCCAGTAAAATTAATTTGTATAGCATTCCTAAATCCCGAAGTGAGATTTTAGAAACCCGGTTTTTTGAAAAAACCGGGTTTCTGGCACCTAGCTTTCTCACGACTCATGTAGGATTGCTATATAAAAGACCAAGTTTTTGAAATTAGGCATTACAAAAATTCAGTCATGCGCTAAAAAATAGTCTTTTACTTTCATTTCACGACTAATTAGGTTATTTACCCCCAATCAAAATAATTCAAATAATTCAAAATAATTCAAATTATTAATATTTCTAAATGGGGGTTAAAGATGTAAATCCTGCAAAATATTAGGATTTATTATTGCTTCGCGTAATAATCCTTGAAGGAAATATATTCATTATCTGGAGTATATAAGTGACATCTGTCAGTTATGTACTTCAGTAAAGATACAGAAAACGTACATTCGGGATACAAGTAATTTCCCCAATTCTCTTGCAAACTTTTATAAGCTAAACGCAGGTTATAAGAGGGAATTGCTGTAGAAATATGATGAGGCACGTGTACGTTGATATCGTGACACAAGAATTCTACCCATTTAGGGTAATTGCAGTGAACGGTACCGGATAACTGGGCTGTTACTGCATCCCATTGATCCGCTGGTACAAAAGCGATATCAGGAGCGGTATGGTGAATATAAGTAAAGGTACTCATCCAAAAATGGTACACCATCCAAGGAATAAACCAGAATTTAATAAATCCCCAAATACCGGTTGTTGCAATTAAAGTAGGAAAGCATATAGCTGCGAACAAAACTACTACTGCCACAGAAAACTTGACATCTGCTTGGTCTTGCTTGCGATACAAAGAAGGATTAAAATGATGCATTGCCCAATGTACGATCGAGCCTATCCACCACAAACGGTTGTACAAAAATCTTTTAAAAGCCCATTTGAGAGCTATGCCACTATTCTCATAAACATCAGTTCCCACTGGCTGCCAAGCATTATCTACCAGCCGCTTGTTAGTGTGAGTGTGGTGATAATTATGCTTAATCCGCCAGCCGTGGAAAGGGTAAATCAACGGCATCATAAATAAATGCCCTACTAAATCGTTTACCCAACGATTTTTCGCAAATGAACGATGGGCGCAATCATGTCCAATGACAAAAAATCCCGTAGCAGCAGTACCCGTATATATCCAGGCTAACGGTAAGAGATACCAAGGTGCGATCGCCAAAAAAAAGTAGCCGACAATAACGGCTAAAACATTGCTGATGACGCTAAACCAAGCTTTGCGAGCATCTAGTACAAAACACTCTTTTGGAAGAGTTTTGATTACGTCTCGCAGCCTTAGTTTAGACTCAGCGGGCGGGTTCGACTGTGAATTGTTTGTGTTTACTGCTGATGTTGTCATGAATGAATTTTATAAATAAAAAAATTCCGCATCTTTCGCAACTAACATAGTCGCTTTCTGCGAAGTTTCGTAACGTTCGCGTTTCGGATTATATCAATTTATTAACACTACTTTCGCAAGAAAAAGCTCGGTTTTGTTCTCAAAACCAGCTATATCACCGCTTATCCTTTAAGTAAGAATCCTTAAAGAGAGGTAAATAAATGTTAATTTAATCCATCCAACGAAGGGGATCTGAGATTATGCAGACAGTTTCTATTAATACATACGATTAATCACAATTGGTTATTGTACACAAAAAAATGTAGAGACGCGATACCGTGCGTTTAACACAAAAATGTAGAGACGTGATGTATCACGTCTCTACAATAAATGGGATAGATTATTTAGATTCTGAATCTAAAATTCCTAAATCCCAAATTTAACATGGGTTACTTATCGACAGGTGCTAACTTGACATTGGTAGCCAAACCCAAGAATTGCAGTACTTGGATAGTCATCCAGGTAAGATCGATTTCCCACCATTTCAAACCGTGGCGAGCAGAATATTGGAAAGCGTGGTGATTATTGTGCCAGCCTTCACCATAAGTTAGTAAAGCTACCCACCAGCAGTTTGTGGAATGGTCTTTGGCATCGTATGTTTGATAACCAAACTTATGAGTTGCACTATTGACAAACCAAGTGCAGTGCCATACAAAAATAAGACGAACGAAAACACCCCAAACTACAAAAGACCAGCCACCTAAAAGTAGTAGCAACCCACCCAAAGCAAATTGGATTGGTAACATATACTTTTCTAAAAACATATAGAATGGGTCGTCTTTGATGTCCTTGGTAAAGCGGGGAACGTCATCAAAAGCTGGGGAATGGTAAAACATCCATCCGATATGACTCCAGAAAAAACCTTTATTGGAATCGTGGGGATCTAATTCTTGGTCGGAATGTAAATGGTGTATGCGATGCATTCCCACCCATGCAATTGGGCCTCCTTGACAAGCAAGAGTACCGCAAAATGCTAAGAAATACTCCAGCCACTTAGGAGTTTTAAAACTGCGATGAGTTATCAGACGGTGAAATCCTAGAGTAATACCCAAGCCTCCAGTCACCCAGTAAAGAAGCAAAGCAACACCAACAGCTTTCCAG
>JBCCLY010000118.1:0-8680 GCA_039026655.1 Cyanobacteria bacterium P01_C01_bin.38
ATACAGCAAGCATTACAAAAGCTCCGCGCAGATGAAAACTTAAATCAACTAGAAACCGTTTTAGCTTTTTTTGCTACTTTCGTATTAGATAGCGCTTTAGTACAACAAATAATGAGGTGGGATATGGCAATATTAAGCGAATCTCCTTGGTATCAGCAGATTTTGAGAGAAGGAGAAGCACGAGGAAGACGAGAAGGAATAATATCTGGTATTGAATTAGATTTAGAAATCAAATTCGGCTCAGAAGGATTGCAATTAATGCCACAAATTTCACAAATTACCGATTTAGAGCAGTTAAAAGTAATTCAAAGAGCAGTTAAAACTGTTAATTCTTTAGAAGAATTACAAATATTAATTCAGAACATTTAAACCGAAAAACCTTGATACAAATGATTATCCAAACCCACCTTAACGGTGGGTTTTGTTTGTGTAGTAGCGGTTTCAACCGCCGAATTAATACCTACATTACTCAAATTCCCCACCAAACCCTCTAACCGCCTTAATCAAATCATCCGGAGTACCAATATCTAAATAACTACCATCTTCAAAAGCTTCCGCTTCCACTTGCAAACCTTTACCTATAGCAGCTTGAATTACATTTCCAATCGGAATCTCTGGCAAATTGGGTAAATTCATATCTTCCTTAATACCAATCAAATACTCGTGGAGAAACTCAGTAAACTCCGGTTTCCAAACAGCAATTCCCCACATAAAACGTAAATCTGACTGAAGTGGCTTTTCAATTATCGAAATAACTTTACCATTATCATCAAAATCAACCATCCCCGCTTTCTGAGGTTTATCCGTAGGAAATAATCCCAAAACCACATCAGCATTACTTGATTGCAAACGTTTTAATATTTGTATAAAAGCATCTTGCGGTTCAAACAAAATATCAGGAAAACCCAAAGCTACCACAGCATCTTTTACAAAAGGATAAGCACTATCCAAAGTAAAAGGAACCCCATAAGGTAAACCCATAATTAGATATCCCAAATTCATTGAAAGCATTTCGCCATCGCCAAAATAAGCTGGAATATCCCACTTTCCCGAACGTAAAATAAAATATGCTTTATCAATACCCGCTAATTGCATCTTTTCTAACAAGTAGTGAGAAACAACTTTAGGACGTAATTTTGTTTGATTAGCTAGATTATTGTTTTTAATATCATCAACATCACCCCGAAAACCCACAGGAAACAACTCCTTACTCAAAGGCAAAGGAGAAATTCGCGTAGCCTTTCCACCAGCGGGAATTAATCCGATAACAGGGAACTTGTTCATATTAGGAGAGGGGGTAGAGGGGGAAGAGGGGGAAGAGTGGGAAGAGGGGGAAGAGGGGGACAAAGAGACAAGGAGAATAATTACTAACTTACTACTCGCTACTCACAACTCATAACTCATAACTCATAACTCCTAACTCATAACTCCTAACTCCTAACTCCTAACTCCTAACTCCTAACTCCTAACTGTTCACTGTTCACTGTTCACTGTTCACTGAAAAAAATATCCCCCTTTCTCGGCACATTGGCAAGCAGAAAAAGGAGGTTAATAAGTTTTATTGCGCGACAAATACTATTTTACGGAAACAGCATCAACATCGATAGTATCTGCACTCTTATTTTTAGCAGCACGGGTTGTGCTATCTGCTGCTTGTGTATCTTCGGTAACTCCCCTACGTGCTTTAAAGCCTTCTATGAGTAACTGTGAAAACTCGCTAACTAATAGCGTCAACACAAAAACGTCGTCAACTTGTCCGACAATCGGAAAAATATCGGGAATTACATCAACTGGACTTACAAAATATACGAGAGTCCCTAAAAGTACCCACCAACGGTATTTAGGATTACGAATTAAACCACGATACCACTCATAAACTGATTGAATTGAGTATTTCATCTTTTTTACCTCAACATACCTTTAATTTTGACAAAATATAGCCTAAACTTCCTGTGGGAATAACCGCCCTATTATGGTATGGAATATGCTACTAACTTTCTGCTTATCTGGTAAAGCTTTAATATACGTTCTTTACATAAAAATGCAGAACTTGTGCATTAATCTCTAGAATTAAAGTGGTGTGAATTTGGTTGAGGATGAACGGAGGAGACTTATAACGTGAATATTGAAGATATTGTACGCAAGATTGGGCCTGTAGTATGGCCTTTGCTTTTTTTCTCGATTTTATCTTTGAGTGTAATTTTCGAGCGTCTATGGTTTTGGCTGAGAATTATGACTCAAGAAAGGAAGATTGTCGATCGCGTATTAGACGCAGCTCGTGATGATTGGGGGCTAGCCACCGAAATTGCAGAAAGAGCAGATCGTCAACCTATTGGTAGATTTCTTTATGCGCCTTTAAGTTTACCAAGAAGAGATCCCGAAACTTTTAAACTGGCACTCGAAGCTACAGCAGAAAACGAGTTGGCTTTAATGCGTCGCGGTGAAAAGGTTTTGGAGTTGGTAATTGCTGTTGCACCTTTATTAGGATTATTTGGTACCGTTTGGGGTTTAATTGGCGCTCTTGAATCAATTAATCTTTCTAATTTGGGTACTTCTGCTACAGCTGGAGTTACAACTAATATTGGTGAATCGCTATACAGTACCGCAGCAGGATTAGTTGTGGCGATTTTCACTTTGATATTTTATCGATGGTTTCAAGGTTTGCTAGTTAATCAAGTCAAGGTTTTCCGTCAGGCTGGGAATGAAATGGAGCTACTTTATCGCCAATTTCCTCCAACTGACACTAATCTTAAACCTCGTAAAGCGCTATCTGAAGTAATTGTAGGAGATAAAGATACAAAACAGGAAAATTCTAGAGGCCCGCGCAAGCGAGGTAAAAATAAGTTTTCCGAACCTCCTCAAACAACAGAATCCGATTTACCTGAATCTGAAGATAAGCAATAGCTTACATTTGCCAGATCGATAATACACGCTCCACACACACACTGCGTAAATCTAATGCCAGGGCAACGCCGTGTTTTTTTTCTTTTCAAATAAGGTTTGCGCTATTCATGGCTAACTTGCAATTAGCAAGAGCATTTTTCTATCCGATTCGTGTTGCCGTTTAACGTGGTGAAAATTCACAAAAAAAAATGAAAATAAACCTAAATAATCCGACTGAAGAAGTTCAAGTTCAAATTATTCCGATGATCGATGTCGTTTTTTGCATTTTGGTATTCTTTATTTTGGCATCGTTACAAGTTACTCGGCAACAGTCGATCAACATCGATTTACCACAAGCTAATACTGCCACATCCAGCGTACAGCCAGATTTACAAAGAGATATTTTACCCGTTACTATTGATGCATTTGGCCAAATTTTTGTAGAAAAAAATACGGTAGATCGCTCTCAGCTAGGGGGTATTTTAAAGAACTATCTTGCTGCAAATCCTCAAGGTACTCTAGTACTATATGCTTCGCGATCGGCAACTTACGATGATGTAATTGAAATATTAGATTTGCTGCGACAAGTAGGCGGAGACAGAGTATCTTTAGCAATTATACCTGGTACTGAAGAACAGCCAGCAAATCCAAATCCAAATCCGTTGCAGCCACTTCCCAATTTACCTATTACTCCAGGAGCTACTCCAGGTGGAGCGATACCTATACCAGGTTCACCACTTTCTCCCGCTCCTAACTTACCTCAAAACCCCAACCTTAACTTACCTCCTGGCAGCACTCAAATTCCACTTCCTAGCACCCCCAATCAACCCCAAACCCAACCAGGAATTCCGCCCCAAACCCAACAAAATCCTAGCGGTAACAGAGGTACCACCGTTCCTCCAGCATCAGCTCCCGTAGCACCCGCTCCCGGCGCTACTGTTGCACCAGCCGCGCCTGGGGGTAGTGCTAATCCTGAGTAAGGGGACAAGGGTAGAGGGGGTAGAGGGGGTAGAAATAAGTAATTGGGCAAAATTAATTGTACATTTGTCATTGCGAGTGAAACGGAGTGAAACGAAGCATTCAGCGTTCACCGAAGGTGCGGCTCAGCTGCGGCTCATCGCAAGGCTTTGGGATTGCTTTGCTGTCGCTCGCAATGACACAATTAATTTTGCATACCCACTTAGTTTTTAATTTACAATTCTTAGCTCTTAAATATTACCAATCCCCAATCCCCAATTCCCCATGCCCAATCACCAATTACCAATTACCAACTACCAACTACCAATTACCCATGCCCCATGCCCCATGCCCAACTCCCAACTTTTAACTTTCTTTAATCTTTAATATTAAATTCATAGGAGTTTTCAATGAATATCATTGCGCTTTTAGTTGCTTGGCTAGTAACAGCAGTCAGCTTTTTGATTATTAGCAAAATTCCATTTATAGGAGTTGAAGTTGATTCTCTTAATAAAAGCTTTGTTTCAGCTGCTGTTCTAGGTATTATTAACGTATTAGTTAGACCAATCTTCAGTCTGATTTTTCTAATACCAAATGTTCTGACGCTGACTTTATTTCAAGGCTTGTTTACCTTTATTATTTCCGTTATTTGTTTCGGACTTGCAGCTTTTTTAGTACAAGGATTTCGCTTGCGTTACGGAATTTGGAGCGCAATAATGGGAGCGCTAACACTCTCAGTTGTTAGCAGCATAATTTACCATATTTTACCTTTGTAAGCTTAAATTTTTGCTCAAAAGTTAGGAGCGATAAACCTTGGATTTACCTCCTAACTTCTTTACTCGGTTTTGAATTTTAGATTTTAGATTGTTATCGTTAAAAAAAAGCAGCGATTACCAACTTCAGATTTTACGCTTTAAATTAAAGATTTTAAGATTTGAGTATTTTAGATTGTCCCTTACTTAAACAAAGGAATTGTTTTCTAATCTAAAATCTAAAATTTAAAATCTAAAATCTAAAATCTAAAATTGAATGGTTCATTCTTGAGAAGGAGGTGCAACTTTAGTCTCATTATTCTGAGCGCGTTGCTCGCGTCTCTTACGATCTGCTGCAATCATATCTGCCATTACTATGGCAGCTTGTGCCATTTTATCCAAGTTTGAACGGTATAAATCTAAATCTTTACTCAGTTTATCTTCAGATAAATTCAAGCTCTTTGCAATAGTTTTTAAAGCTTCGTTGCGGAGTTTTTCGTCTTTTACCATTTCTGGATCTGACGATTCCAATAAAGTATATAAACCAATCGCAAATAAACGGCTGTATTTAAATGAAGGATTATTCGCAATGCTTTCTAATAGTGTTTGCAATTCGGAATCATTACCCAAACGCTTTTGGCTTAAATTAGTAACTAATTCTTTTGCCGATATGCCCGATCGTAATTCTTCCAACCTTTGAGCATCTTGCCTATATTTCTGTGGATCTTCTTCTACAGACTTAATTAAAGCATTATAAATCGATTCCTTATCTTCGTCAGGTTTATAACCCTGCATAAATCGGTCATAAGTAGTCACAACACCCAAAGCATAAATGGGGTCATATTTAAAATCAGCGTTTACACCAAGTAGGTGCATTTCTACCATTAATTCTTCAACTACCCGACGATAAATCGTATTGATTGGACGGGTGTGAAGACTGTAGAAAGTTCTTTTTGTTTCAGAAACGGTACGGACGTTATTCACGAAGAAATTTTTATGAAATTTAAGGGCAATGTAAACTTATTCTCGCGCTTGTAGGCGACTTTGCCAAGTAATGGTTAAGAAACAATTACTACGGAAAATGCATCCTACTCGCCGGTTAAAAGCAATTACAGTTTTACAAATGACTGATAAAAGCTGCAATAAAAAGGTCACAACCACGTTTTAAGTATGGCAATAGGAAATACAAACGATGAAAGCCTATATAATCAATCCATATTTATAATAGTTTAATCTTAAATTTACGTTTATGACTTCTTCATCACACTTAAGCATCTTAGCCGAATATCTCGCAGGTGAGTTCGAGAACAAAGAACAAGCAATCACAGAACCTGCCTGGTACGTTAATTTACTTATGTGGCAAAGACCTGTATCCTTATTTGAGGAAGACAGTGTGACTCTATTTGCCGAGCAAGCAAATATTCTTAATATAGAGCAGCCTTACCGCCAGCGCTTGTTGCGAATTACACCTAGTGGCGCTGATACATTCAAAGCTCAATATTATATGTTTAAAAACCCAAGTACATGGCGCGGTGCAGGTCGTAATTATAAATTACTTGATGCTATAACTACTGAAGAAATAGATATTTTACCGGGATGCGTATTAACTATAAACACAGAAACTATAGCCCAAAACCAATACAAATTTATTGCAAAACCAACACCAGATAATCGCTGTACTTTTAATTATGCTGGTAATACTGTAGAAGTTTCTTTAGGATTTGAAGTAACTCAAAAAGAATTTTTCAGCTATGACAAAGGAATCGATCCAGAAACGCGAAAAGCAACTTGGGGAGCAATTTTAGGTCCTTATCGCTACACCAAGCTGCAACAGTTTTAAAAAGTTAGGAGTTAGGAGTTAGGAGTTAGGAGTTGGGAGTTATGAGTTAGGAGTTCAAATATCTGAAATTGTCGTAGAGACTTGGCATTGCTACGAGTCAATGGCAAGTCTCTACAGAATTTAAAAATTGGGAGTTAAAAAAATCGATTTATACTGTTTTACAAAAAATACCCTATTTACGTTTGCACACAGTCATTTAATTGCCCAGAAAACAAATAAAACCGAATTATATAAAAAGGTAAGTCTAACTTAACTTCTAACTCTTAACTCTTAACTCTTAACTCTTAACTCCTAACTCCTAACTCCTAACTCCTAACTTCTAACTCCTAACTCCTTTCAGCTAGCAATACTGCGAGGCACACCTTCTAAAGCTTCCTCTTCAGTTTCAAATATTTCAAATACGGTATCCATCATTGTGACTTCAAATACTAGTTTTGCTTCTGGATGTACGTTACAAATACGGAAGCTACCCTTAACTTTGTCAGCATCGCGCATTCCAGCAACTAAAGAAGTCAGCCCAGAACTATCAATAAAATTTACTTGTCCTAAATTTACGACTACATGAGGACTCAGCTTAGAAATACATTCTTGTAGCTTGAGACGAAACTGCCAAGCTGTAGTAATATCTAAACGACCTGTAGGTGATAAAACGATAACGGTATTTCCGTCCTGAGTTGTATAACTTTTTTGTTCTATATGAATCACAGAATTTTTCCTTAGCACTCTTCAAACTAACTAATTAGATACAGCTATTTTTGCAAGATACTAGTAACCTTACAGAATAAAATCTATAGATACTATGTCCCGTCCTTATATATAAAAATAGGGAGTTAGATTGGTAACAAAAATAATTAATGCTGTAGCTAGAGATTAACTTGCCACAGCCTCAATTGTCACCTTGCACAAATGGTATCTTTAGTAGTTTAACTCACACTATTTAAGTATGTCTCTGGTTCCAGTTAACCCAATCTTGAGGCTTGAGAAAGGTTTCGTACAATTCGGCTTCTGGAGAACCTGGTTCTGGCTGATACCCATATTGCCAGCGTACTAAGGGTGGTAAGGACATCAAAATTGACTCAGTACGCCCGTTGGTTTGCAAGCCAAAAATAGTACCCCGGTCATAAACCAAATTAAATTCTACATATCTACCACGGCGATATAGCTGAAAATCTCGTTGGCGATCGCTATATTCCATCTTGTGTCTTTTTTCTACGATAGGCAGATAAGCGGGTAAAAATGCTTTACCGCATTCTTGAACAAAGGCAAATATTTCTTCCCAATTTCGTGCGGGTAATTCACCAATTTTATTACTGTACTCAGCCGCTGGTTTATCCGCATGAGGACCGCGATACAAAGAACCTGTTCCATCTTGGTAATCGAAAAATAAACCCCCGACACCACGAGTTTCATCACGATGCTTGAGGTAGAAATATTCATCGCACCAGCGCTTAAATACTGGGTAATATTCTTGATGGTGATTATCGCAAGCCTGCTTAAAAGTTTGATGGAAATGTGTGGCATCTTCAGCAAAAGGATAGTAAGGAGTCATATCCGCACCACCACCAAACCACCAAACTGGGCCAGCTTCAAAGTAGCGATAATTCAAATGCACGGTAGGACAATAAGGATTGCGTGGGTGCAGCACCATTGAAGTTCCCGTTGCATAAAATTTGTGTCCCTCAGCTTCTGGACGATTAGCTAAAATCGAAGGCGGTAAATTAGAACCCCAAACTTCAGAAAAATTTACACCACCTTGTTCAAAAATTGCACCCTCACGTAAAACTCGCGAACGTCCACCACCACCTTCGGGACGTTCCCAACTATCTTCTTGAAATTGTCCCACGCCATCAACTTGGGCTAAAGCTTGAGAAATTTCATCTTGTATCTGCTTCATAAAGGCACTAACTCTAGCCTTAGCATCAGATGGCGGTAATTGGGAAGAAGGCGACTTAGGGGAAGTTGGCGATGTCAACATATTTTCTTAACCTATATGAACCTGTATGAATCTATATGGCGATTTCTATTTTTTGGGCGAGCGGAACTACTTAGCTATTAAATCCCGCAGCCCGGTTTCACCCGAACGCTCGGGATGAAATATAAATATTCCACGTATTTGTGTAACGTAGATAAACTTATTTTCCCTCAAATAGGTATACGCGTTTAAATTGGTTAACTTTTTGCAACTTTTTTATGTGAGTACCCCAATATTTAAACTAAATTCTGTAACAATATCTTGTAAGCTGCACAA
>JBCCLY010000119.1:0-8637 GCA_039026655.1 Cyanobacteria bacterium P01_C01_bin.38
AGAAGCAGGGGGCACACAACTCGAATTCATGGATTCATTGCCGATATCCGGTTTAAGAATAGACTCAGACACGCTTTTGATAAATTCCAACCAGACGTTGTTTTCCATGCAGCAGCACACAAACACGTACCCTTGATGGAAATGAATTCCCCAGAAGCAATTACCAATAACGTAATTGGCACTAAGAATTTAGTAGAAGAAGCATTACGATGTAACGTCAAACATTTCGTGATGATTTCTACCGACAAAGCGGTAAATCCTACTAATATTATGGGTGCTAGTAAAAGAGTTGCCGAAATGTTAGTACTGCAAGCAGCCAAACAGCACAATAAATCTTATGTAGCGGTACGTTTTGGTAACGTTTTGGGTAGTAGGGGCAGCGTGGTTCCTACTTTTAAAAAGCAGATTGCCGCAGGTGGCCCGATAACCGTAACTCATCCAGATATCTGTCGTTACTTTATGACTATTCCTGAAGCGGTGCAGCTAGTTTTACAAGCAGCAGTTTTGGGTAGAGGTGGAGAGGTACTGATGCTCAACATGGGTGAGCCTGTAAAAATTGTCGATTTAGCCTCGGAGTTGATTAGACTCTCTGGTTACAGGGTGAATAAAGACATAGACATAGTTTTTACAGGCTTGCGACCGGGAGAGAAATTGTTTGAAGAGTTGTTTATAGAAGGAGAAGAATACGACCCAACAGAACATGAAAAGCTGTTTATGGTGAAGAATTCGAGCCGAATTATACCCTCAAGTTTAAATATTTCAGTAGAAGCACTTTGTCAGGCTGCTGATAAAAATGATACTAATTCAATCAAGTTTTTGTTAGAGCAATTAGTGCCTGGGTATAAGCCGAAGTATTTAGATGATTTAGGGAAAAAAGAAGGTTTGATGAATAGGAATGTTAACAATACTTCAGATCGTAAGATTTTGAAAAAAATTGAAGCTGAAGGAATATAAGTTAACGCTGCTGTAAATACTAAAACGCTTCTTGAGAAGAAGTTTACAAGTTTTGCCTATAGTTTTAAGTTAATAAGGGTGTATCTGAAACATGGAAGCAGAAATAAATCAAAACAATCAAACATCAGCCAAATTATCTTCACAAACTACCAGACTTTTGCGTTGTCCTATTTGTAATAGTGAACTAGACATAGGAAACGAAGTTTATAAATGTACAAATAACGAGTGCAGGGCAAAATTTCCTTGGAAGAGAGGAATTCCAATTTTAATTAATGAAAGCTTTAGTCTATTTAATCTTAGTGATTTCATAGAGGAACGCGATACATATTTTGAGTTGTCTCCTAAAAACAAATTCTCACAATTACTTCAAACTTTGATACCTGATATCAGTTTGAACGTCAAAGCAAAGCAAAATTATCAACTTCTCAAGACAAAATTACTATCTCAAGTAAAAAGTCCAAAAGTATTAGTTATAGGAGGAAGTATTTCTGGGGAAGGAATAGAAGCAATTTTAAAGAATAGTAAGATAGAATTTATTGAAACAGATGTATCTTTTGGTCCTCGCACTCAATTGATATGCGATGCTCACTGTCTTCCTTTTGCTGATAAATCGCTTGATGGTGTAATAATCCAAGCTGTACTCGAACACGTCGTCGATCCTTTTCAGTGTGTTAGGGAAATATATCGGGTTTTAAAGGATGATGGTATCGTTTATTCGGAAACACCATTCATGCAACAGGTGCATGGAGGTTGTTATGACTTTACTAGATTTACTTATTTAGGGCATCGCCGTCTTTTTAGAAAATTTTACGAGATTGATAGTGGTGCTGTATGCGGACCGGGAATGGCATTAGCTTGGTCTTACAAATATCTGTTGTTAAGTTTTACACAATCAATGTTGATGAGGAAAATTATTGATTCTTTTGTGAGACTTACGGCATTTCCATTCAGGTTTTTAGATTACTTACTTATAGATAAAATTGGTACTCTTGATGCAGCTTCAGCATACTATTTTATGGGTAAGAAAAGCAACACAGTTCTTTCAGATAGAGAATTGTTGAACTTATATAAGGGCAATTTTTAATAGGCATAGTTGTGATAATTCACGGTTGAATTAGATTATGTTTAGAATAATGGCTGCCCGTATATAAGATCAACAATTAGAGGACGTATGAAAAGCTTTTAGATTATCAACTAAATACTTTTCATAGTCCTTTCATTTATCTAAAAAGAACAAATATAATTTTAGATTACGATGAAAATAGATAATGATAAAAATCAACTCAAGATAAATATTAATAATATGTATATTTTTTTTTATGACTTACGTAATCGCAACAAAAATTAAGCTTTCCACGCGTTTATATCCTCCCCATCCCGTGTTAACTAGGTGGGCTTTACGTAAATCCTATTTATATCAGGAAAATCAATGAATATATGATTACGAAAAATTTTTTAGTTGAATATTTTTTTTATGCAAAAAAATACTCCTACTGTGATATTAATATATTAATCAAACTATTAATCCCCAGCAAATGTCCTTAGACATAAAAGAAAACATATGAACATGAGCATAAAAAAATACTTCAGTAGTTTATCTTTAGTGGTTATTACTAGTATTGCTGGTGGATGTCGTATCATGCCTTCAACTGCTTCTACTGTTAATACCTCCTATGCAGAAAGTTTTGAGAATTTTCCCAATCCAGAAAGGGGATTTTATTTTCCGGTTAATCCAGAATCAGGTAAAGCTTTTACTCCTTTACAAGCTTCCGAATTGGAAGCCGTTAGAGATGAAAACTTGAGTTTAGTACGTCGGATTTATAAAATACCGGATAGATTTACTCCTCTACCAGAGTCCTTTCTTAATTTGATATCGCAAGATTTGCAAACAGCTAGAGAAGCTGGAGTAAAGCTGATTATAAGGTTTACTTACAATTGGCTAGATGGCGGTGAAGATGCTTCAAAAGATATAATACTTTCTCATATAGAACAGTTAGAACCAATATTTAGAGAAAACTATGATGTAATAGCATATTTACATTCAGGATTTATCGGATATTGGGGTGAGTGGAATCGCTCAACTAATAATTTGTTGAATGTTACGGATAAAAGAGACATATTGTTTAAGTTATTATCTGCGGTTCCATCTGAAAGAATGGTGGCTTTACGATATCCAGGTGATAAAACAGATATCTATGGTAGTGAAACCCCTCTGAATTCTTCTGAAGCATTTAACCGTTCCAATCGAGCTAGAACAGGAGCAATTAATGACTGTTTCTTAGCTAGTAAAGATAATTGGGGAACCTATAAAAGCTTAAATGATAGCGTTATAGAAAGCCAAAAGAATTTTCTCAACCAAGATAATTTGTACGTAGTGCAGGGAGGTGAAAGCTGTTACTCTGGTAGCGAAGCACAGCCCTACATTGGCTGTAGTAATGCTTTGCAAGAATTAAAGCGGATGCGTTGGAGTGCAATAAATTCTCGTTTTGAGCAAGGGGTTTTGAATACTTGGAGAAACGAAGGATGTATGGAAGAAATAAAGCGCCGTTTAGGCTATCGATTCAAGCTTGTAAATTCAGAAATATCTGATAGTTCAAAACCGGGTGGTAAGTTTACTGCCACATTAGAACTTAAGAATCTTGGATGGGCTAGTCCTTACAATCCACGTTTGTTAGAAATAGTTTTACGCAACCGTGAAACGAATCAAGAATACTATTTGCGAGTGAATGAAGATCCTCGAAAATGGTTGCCAGATAGTAGTAATACTATAAATGTAGAAGCTGGCTTACCTGAAAGCATAACTTCTGGAGAATACGATGTATTTCTAAATTTACCCGATCCAACACCTGAATTGTACAATCGCCCGGAATATTCAATTCGACTTGCAAATGTAAATGTTTGGGAAGATTCTACAGGATACAACTCTTTGTTAAGTAGCATTGTCGTTGATGCAAACGCAGAAGAAGAGACTTATTCAGGTAGTAACAATTTTCAATCACGCTAACTAATCAAACTATAATGAAAAACCTGCGATGCTTTAACTTATTTGCTTTTTGGAGAAAACTGACAAGCGGCTCTACAAATAGAAAAATTTTTGGTGCAGCCCTTACAGTTGGTTTGGGAACGGCTTTGGTCAAAATAGCTGCTATGGCAAAAGAATTAGTAGTAGCTTGGAGATTTGGCACGCAGGATGAATTGGATGCATTTTACATAGCTCTATTGGTTCCTAGCTTTGTGATTAATGTTATTGCAGGTTCTTTCAATTCAGCATTTGTCCCTACCTATATTCAGGTACTTCAAAAGCAAGGAGTTAAGGCAGCCCAAAAACTTTTCAGTAGTGCAACACTATCGAATATAGGGCTGTTAGTAATTGCAGGTATATTTATTGTGATAACCGCTCCGGTGTATTTGCAATTGATTGGATCGGGTTTTAGTTCTCAGAAATTAGGCTTAACATTCAACCTGCTTTTGGTAATCGCGCCTTTGATTATGCTCTCAGGCATTATGGAAATATGGGGTGCAGTTTTTAATGCCCGAGAGCATTTTGCTCTATTTGCTTTAGTGCCAATAATTACTCCTATAGTAAGTTTTATATTGCTATTAGGATTGGAATCTTGGGGAATCTTTGCTTTAGCTGCTGCAATATCATGCGGTGCGTTAATAGAACTAGCTATATTAGGTGTGGGACTTCATAAGCAAGGTATTTCACTGTACCCGAAATGGTACGGATTCGATTCAAACTTACGTCAAGTCAGCAAGCAGTATGCCCCAATGATTGCGGGATCTTTGATGATATGCAGCGCCAGTACTATAGATCAACTGATGGTAGCAATGTTATCACCTGGTAGCGTTGCGGCGCTAAACTACGGTAACAGACTGATTGCCTCCCCTATTAGTCTAATGACTATAGCTTTAGGCACTGCTGTCATTCCTTACTTTTCAAAAATGGTTGCCTCTAGGGATTGGAAAGGAGTAAGCCATACCCTTAAACGTTACCTTTTAATTATTTTTTTGATTACCGTACCTTTAGCGATAATCATGTTTGTGTTTTCCCAACCTATTGTAAAAATATTTTTTCAAAGAGGTTCTTTTACTAGCGAAGATACATTTTTAGTTTCCCAGATACAAGCATTTTATGCTTTACAAATACCTTTTTACATTGCAAATATTTTAGTTGTCAAGTTAATATCTTCGATGCAACAGAATCATTTATTAATGTGGGTTTCGGGACTTAATTTAATAGTTAATATTTTGGGAAACTATGTATTTATACAATGGTTAGGTGTAAAAGGTATTGCTTTATCTACTAGCTGTGTATATTTGTTTTCTTTTATATATTTATTTATTGCAGCAAACAAACAATTAGAAAGATATCAGAACATATAAAGTTTATGCGATTAACATTGGTAGTTCCGTCTTTGCAAAGTGGTGGTGCAGAAAGAGCTTCAGTTTTACTTGCTGAAGGATTATTGCAAAAAGGTCATGAAGTTAGCATAGTAACTTTATACGCAGAAGAAGCAGACTTTTATGAGTTACCTACGAGAGTAAAAAGATTAGCTTTAAATATTGCTAGTGATTCCCCGACATTATTTCATGGTGTTTGGAATAACTTTAATCGAATTTCAGTATTAAGAAAAGAGATCCGTTTGCTTCAACCTGATATTGTTATTTCGTTTCTCAAAGAGACTAACATTTTAACATTATTAGCACTAATTAATACAAATATTCCAGTTATAATTAGCGAGCAAAATAATCCTGTTTTGGATGCTAGCGGTGGCTTATGGGATAAACTAAGGATTTTTATTTACCCTACAGCGAGTAAGGTTGTCAGTTGTAGTAAAGGAGTAAATGATTGTTTTGATTGGTTGTCAGAAGATAAAAGGGCAATCATATATAATCCATTAACACCAATAGCAAGCGATCAAAAATTTACAAATATATCTAAGTCAGTTACAGTTGATTCAGATCAAAAATTGCTTGTGGCAATGGGACGATTAACTCATCAAAAAGGTTTTGATATATTATTATCAGCATTCCATAAAATTTCTGATAAATATCAGCAGTGGCAATTAGTAATTTTAGGAGAAGGAGAACTTCGTTCGGCGTTAGAGAAACAGATTGAGGAGTTAGGATTAACCAACCGGGTTATGTTACCAGGAGTAATTAAAAATCCTTTTCCTTTGTTAAAACAATCGGAAATATTTGTATTATCTTCACGTTATGAAGGTTTTGGTAATGTAATAATTGAAGCAATGGCATGTGGATTGCCAGTAATATCTACAGATTGTCCTAGCGGACCGCGAGAGATTATTAACCATCAAGTAGATGGTATTCTAGTACCTACAGAAGATGTTTGGGCACTAGCTTCCTCAATTGAGCGTCTGATTTTAGATCCACAAGAAGCCGCAAAACTAGCTGAGACAGCGAGGAAAACAGTAGAAAGATTTAAATTACAGAAAATAGTAGAAAATTGGGAAGATTTAATTGCTGAAGTATCAAATCAGAAAATTGAACTTGCATTCTAGCTAGATATATTTATTTATTTATGAAACATATTGCTTTTTTTCTTCCTTCTATGGAAGGTGGGGGTGCCGAAAGAGTAGTTATAAATCTGCTTGAAGAAATGCTTTTACAAGATATATCTTTAGACTTGGTATTAGCGGCAGCAGAAGGATCGTTTTTAAATAGGGTACCTTCTGAAGTACGTATAATTGATTTAGCAGCAGGAAGAGTGGTTAAAGCTGTTTTACCTCTTTCTAAGTATCTAAAAAAGTATAAACCGCAAGCATTAATATCTCATTTGGCTCATGCTAATGTTATGTCTGTTATTGCTAAAGAATTAGCACACACCGATACTGAATTAGTTTTGGTAGAACACAATACTTTATCGGCATCAAAATCTCAATTAATTAGGGCTAAACTAGTTCCACCATTGATGAAATTAGTTTATCCTCGTGCAAATCATCTAGTTGGAGTTTCTCAAGCTGTATCGAATGATTTAGAAAGCCAACTTTGTTTAAACAAAGGTACGGTTAAGACAATATATAATCCAGTCGTTAACAATAATCTTATAGCTAAAGCACAAGCCCCTTTAGAACATTCCTGGTTTACAGAAAATTCTCCTCCCGTTTTTATTGCAGTAGGAAGACTTACAGCACAGAAAGATTTTGCCACTCTTATAAAAGCTTTTGCCCTATTAAGGCAGAAAAAATTAGCCCGTTTAATTATTTTAGGTGAAGGAGAATTAAGAACTGAATTAGAGAAATTGATTGACAATCTAGGCATGAGCGATGCTGTTTTGATGCCCGGTTTTGTTGCAAATCCTTATGCATATATGAGTCGAAGTAAAGCATTTATTCTTTCTTCTTTATGGGAAGGTTTACCTACAGTACTAATAGAAGCTATGGCTTGCGGTTGTCCGGTTATTTCAACAGATTGCCCTAGCGGTCCAAAAGAGATTTTAGAAGCAGGTAAATATGGTGAATTAGTACCTATGAGTAATGTAGAAGCTCTTTATAAAGCGATGTTAAATGTGCTTGATTTACCTATAAATAATAAGTTGCTAACCGAACGAGCAATGTATTTTTCTTTTGAAAGAGCAGTTTCTAAATATTTAAATATATTATCAACCGATTTGTCCAAGTCTAATAAATGTATTTCATTTTCGTCAAGTTCTTAATTAGGAGAATATTATGCTAGCAATAGCATATCTGGGACTAACACTATTTATTGTATTTATAGAATTTTTAAGAAAGAAAAAAGTAGTATTCGATTTTTGGAGTTTTTTCAACTTATTATTTTGCTTAATGTATACTATTCCAGCTTTTTTGATGTCAGCTAATTTAGGAATTGATGGAGTAGAAAACACCGGAGGATTCAAATTTAGTATTCATGATGCTCAGGTTTTATTAGCAATATTTGTAGGATATTTTTGTGTTTTATTAGGTTTTCGTAGTGCTTCGTCTCAAAATACTGCCAGAAAAATCACGATTTCATGGCGTAGTGAAAAAGCCATTTTAAAAGTAGCAATATTCTTATTATTATTTTCATGTATATCCGTACAGATATATGCTGCCCAATTTGGTGGAGTTATGGCTGCAATATCTAAAGCAACATTTATCAGAACTGCTGTAGCCGAAGGAGGAACGCTGGTATTCTTCAAACATTTTATGTTTCTATCATTTTGTGCTTCATATTTATTAGCTGCTTTAATTTTTTATCAGAAGAAAGCAACGAAACACAAGTTATTTTTATATAGTGCATTTGTAATTTCGGCTATTTGTACGGTGGTTGGAGTTACTATTACTGGCGGGCGCGCACATTTAATCGTTTATTTTTTAAGTTTTTATTTAGTAAAAGTTATAACAAATAAAAAAATACCGTGGTTACTAACTATTTATCTTTTAACACCATCTGTTTTTTTTATTTTGTATGGGAAAGCATTTTTTTTTAGTTTAAGTGGGGTCAAAGATGGCTTTGATACTGTTCAAGAACTTTTTATCGCAGCGATGGAAAGTCAGTCAGAAAATTCTGAAAGTTTCGGTGACTTAATATCAAATTTTTCTTATCAAATATATTCGTTAAAAGCTGCTTTGGATGCAGATTATCCACTACGTTTATTCACAGACTGGTATTATGCAATAGCTTCTTTCCTTCCAGAACGTTTGTTTGAAATTGAATTAC
>JBCCLY010000120.1:0-8633 GCA_039026655.1 Cyanobacteria bacterium P01_C01_bin.38
TATAGGAATCCGATTTGAATATTGAAAAAAATTAGGTATTTGTAGGGGAGGCAAAAAGCGGTGTAGATTTTCTTCCCGCTTTATTGCCGTTGCGTTACGACGCTAGTCTAACGCACCAAAACCTATACATAATGGTGCGTTGCGCTCCGCGACAACACACCCTACGTATATTTCAGAAATCAAATAGTAATCCTATATAAGTCTCACATCTGATAAAAAAGTACTAAGTAAGTCGGCACAAATAAACTGAACTATGTCACCCAACGGTAAATTAGGTTAAACCCTTACTCCTACTCCCTATTCCCTATTCCCTATTCCCTAATCCTAGTTTGGATTTTCAACACTAACCTACTTATAGTTATTACCTCGTAAAAGACTATACTTCTCAAGAAATAATTGTATTTACCTAAATTATTCCTGACGAAGGATTAATTAACAAAACTTAAAGTGCAAAATAATTATTACAAGGTACGAGTAATTAAACAATACTTTTTACTCAATAGCTGCCGATTGCTATTCATAAAAACTATTAGCCAAAAGCAGTAAGAGCAGAGTATGTTTATTTCCTAAACCTAGTTCTATACTTATTAGGTTTTAGACTTGCATTATGGCAAAGCCCATTGAATTTAAACTCTTCGCTCCTTATAACAAAGAGGCTGCTTTAATTGGTTCTTTTATGGATTGGGAATCAATTGATATGGAAAAAGGCGAAGATGGCTATTTCCGTGTCAAAGTTGATTTAGAAGACGGTGTTTATAAATATAAATTTAAAGTACGCTCAAAGTCTTGGTTTTTTAAGGAAAACGAATGGGTAGACGTAACCGATCCTTATGCGACTGATATTGATGCATTAGGTGGTTATGAAAATGGTGTTGTTCGCATTAAAGATGGGGAAAGAATTGTCGATACTTATGTTTGGCATCATGACGATAAGCCTTTACCTCCAGATAATGAATTAGTTATTTACGAATTGCACGTTGCTGACTTTTCTGGTGGAGAAGATGATAAGTATGCACGTGGAAAATATCAACACGTTATCGAAAAGCTAGATTATTTAGTAGAGTTGGGAATTAACGCCATTGAGTTAATGCCAATTAAAGAATATCCCGGCGATTATAGTTGGGGATACAACCCCCGTCATTTCTTCGCAACTGAAACCAGTTATGGCGAAACCAAGGATTTAAAAAAGCTAATTGATGAATGTCATGGCAAAGGAATTCGTGTATTTATGGATGGTATTTTTAACCATTCAGAATCATCATCTCCTTTAACACAAATCGATCATGATTATTGGTATCACCACGAACCCCGAGATCCTGATAACAACTGGGGTCCGGAATTCAATTACGAAAAATATGATGATAATTTAGATACTTATCCAGCGCGAAGATTTATCGGTGATACGGTACGTTTCTGGATTGAAGAGTATCATATTGATGGCATTCGTTACGATGCAGCGCGGCAAATTGCTAACTATGATTTCATGCATTGGATAGTAGATGAAGCCAAGAAAACCGCTGGTGCAAAACCTTTTTACAATATTGCCGAACATATTCCTGAAACTACCAGCATTACTAATGTTGATGGTCCAATGGATGCTTGCTGGCACGATAGTTTTTATCATTGTATTAAAGAACACGTTGGCGGTGAAAAATTTGATTTAGAAGAACTTAAAGATGTTATAGATCCTAAGCGTCAAGGCTTCATGGGTGCAACAAACATTGTTAACTATTTAACTAACCACGACCATAACCGGATTATGGTAGAGTTAAGCGATCGCGAAATTTTTGATGATGAAGCGTTTCGTCGGTTAAAGTTTGCAGCAGCGATTTTAATGACAGCAGTTGGAGTACCAATGCTGTGGATGGGACAAGAATTTGGCGAATACAAACCCCAAACTCAAGAGTCATCAAAAATCGAGTGGGGATTGTTGGAAAACGATTTAAATAAAGGATTGTTTGAATATTACAAAGGTTTAATCAACCTGCGTAAGAATAATCATGCTTTGTATACAGAGAACATCGAATTCATTCACGAAAATCCTGAAGCTAAAGTATTAGCCTATACTCGTTGGAATGACGAGGGTTCCCGTTTAGTAGTTGTAGCTAACTTTTCCGAAGATTTCTTAGCTGGTTATCAAGTTCCTAATTTCCCTGCTGCGGGTAAATGGCATGAATGGACTGCTAATTACGATGTTGAAGCTGGAGATGATGGTATTATGACCGATTTAGGCGCTAATGAAGCAAAAGTTTTTGTTTGGGGTTAATTTCATCGACAGAATCTAATATTGCTTAAGCATTACAATTTACACTTTTCATCAACCCGGTTTTTCTGAAAAACCGGGTTTATTAATTTGTCGTTGCATGACTATGTATTTTTGCAAATCCGAAATACATTACCATGCAGCTGTATAAAAACATAACGCCTAAAGGCTAGAGAATTCACTATTATCATTTGCCTTTATAGCCTAACTATTTGTAGGTGACGCACATATATTGCAGTCATTGCCAATACAGTTTGTTTATTTTTTATATATCAGTAAAAATCTATGAATAATTCAACAAAAGCAATAAATGAAGTAGAAGAATATGCTCGCGAACAGCTTTATTTTTTACAAAAAATCGTAGAAAATTTAGAAGATGGTATTTTAATCTTAACTGAAAATGGTGAGTTAATTCATAGCAATGCTAGCGGTTACAGCATTTGCAATCAAATTAATAGTTTTGATATGAATAACCATTCCATACCATCTGTAATTTGGAATCTTTGTAAATCATTAATAAACAATAAATATGACTGCGATAATCTAAATTTATGGTCTGAAGATATTGTTATTAGTCACTCACTTACTTTTCGTTTAAGGGTTAGACGATTCAGTTTAGAATTATCAGAGCAAACATATTTGCTGGTAACAATTGAGAATCGCTACCAATCTTTGAAAAATGCAGCTTTATCAGAAGCTTATAAATATCAATTAACCAAGCGTGAAGCGGAAATATGGAGTCTCTATCGAGCCGCATCTAGCTATAAGCAGATTGCAGAGCGACTTTTTATTACTGTAAATACGGTTAAAAAGCACATTAAAAATATTCGTGCTAAGCAGCAAAGGTTTTATGCGGTTTGAAAGGGAGTAGGGAGTAGGGATTAGGGAGTAGGGAATAGGGTTGGGGGGAACAGAAAAGAGGTTTAACACTTATTTTTATTGCTAACTCTAATTCCTCAATTTAATAATCTAAAGGGAATAGGGAGTAGTGAGTAGTAAATAAGGAGTTGATTAAAGGTTAAAGGCGATCGTACTGTTCCCCAACCCTATTCCCTGTTCCCTGTTCCCTGTTCCCTGTTCCCTACTCCCTACTCCCTCGTCATAGTTATAATCTTCAAATCCAATTTACTTAAATACTTGTAAATACTTATTTTTCATAAACTAAAAAAACAATCATTCCACTCCCCCGGATTCGCCGGGGGAAACATTTTTTCCATGCTATAAATCTAAAGTTTTGTTTAAATTTTACCTATTGGGAATTAGGCTTTTTTTGCAAACGAATCAATGTATTATGAATCTGCTTTTTTAAACTGTCATCATTTTTTAGTCTCAGTGTAATATTGTTAAAGCGTTGAATGCTTAGCCCGCTATCTTTAACAATTGTCTGAGAGCGCTGACAGTAGTTTTTTGCAATATCTCTTGCCTTTTTCTTAGGCAAAGCAGCTATAGTTTTCGGTTTATTGCAGACAATAGCAGGTACTTGATTGCCCCCGGATATCTTTTTGATTTCGTCAAATGCTTGAAGCCGACTTTGCTCTATTATTAATAAGGCTCTAGCATATTTAACTATTTCATTACCATCAACTGATGCATTTTGAGCGTCCACTTTTGCGCTCGAAACTATACTGCTAGCGAAAAAGCCGACAGTAGCTAAAGAACCTATGAAAAAAGACTTATAAAACATTCGAGCGAGGTTAGTTTTCTTAGAAGAATGAGTAATTCTCTTCATATGCAGTGTGATAATTAATTACAGTAAGAAGATGTTAATCACTTAGAATTGTTTCAAGCAGGAGATGTTCCCTTGAAAAATCGGAAAAATCAAACAAATATATTCATTGTCTGCTGTTTTGGCACATTTGGCACAGTTCTATAACTTTAGTTTGAAGTGTTAAAGTTTGTGCGGCTCCCTGCTTTAGATTAACTTCTAATTCAAGCAATATAGGTAAACAGGATACTAATTGCTGTACTGAAAGAAACTGAACTTCTTGCTGTAGATATTTAATGCGATAATGATTGCGAACTTCAGCAGCTTGAGCTATAGCTTGTGAAGAACGTTCGCCAGTTTCCATCATAATTCTAACCCATAACCACGTGCGAAATTGACCGATAAGAGTAGCAACTATTCGTAAAGAAGGTTCGTAAGCATCGATTAAATCCGCAACTAAACTTAATGAAGAAGCAGTGTCTCCCATTCTAATAGCACCGGCTAACTGTAAACTATTTTGAGTTGAATTTCGGACTAATTGAGCGGCAGTATCAACATCTAATGGTCGATCGCTATCGGTTAAGTAAAGCTGCAATTTTCCAAGTTCATTATAAAGTAAGCGAGTATCGTTACCTACAGCCTCAACTAAGAATTCCGCACATTTAGGAGCTAATTTGATTCCTAAAGACTTAGCGGCATCGTTTACAGATTTAAGAAGTAAATCGGTTTTCCAAGGCGATATTAGTCCGAATTCACGAAACTGAGCAAACTTCTTTAATAATTTAGTTGATTTTAGTCTTTCATCAGGTTTATTAGTACTAGTAATTAACAAATAAGAATTTTCAGGAATTACAGATAAAGTGCGCTGTAACTCAGACAACACATTATTATCAGATTGCTGGGTAATATTAGCATTCATTAGCCATACCAAACGTCCACCAGCCCCGAAAGGCGGTGTCATCGCTTGATTTAAAGCTTCGATCGCAGCATTAGGATAATCTGGGGGAAAAGTCGTGTAATTAAACGAACTCCAACTTGCATCAAGAATCTCCGAGCGTAAATCAGCGATCGCCTTTTCCATAGCAAAATCATCTTCGCCCCAATAAATGTGAATTGGCATGATAAAGGGTAATTGGTAATTGGTAATTGGTAATTGGTAATTGGTAATTGCTAGTTGGGCATGGGGGATGGGGGATTGGGCATTGGGCATGGGGGATGGGGCATTGGGCATGGGGAATAGGTATTGGGTAATAGGTAATAGGTAAGAAATTATAAATTGTTTGTCTCACAACGTCTGCAACTTCTACGGCAGTTGAGCCTGGATTATTTATATATTTACTAAAAAATATATTTACCCGAAACCATAAGTTACTATTTCAATTTCAATTTCAATTCCCAATGCCCTTTATTCTCCATAACACTCTAAAAAACTCCGAACGTTTTATAGTTTAAATGTATAATGTGATTGGGAGGTAATTCAAAGTGTTTAATCTGACTTATGAATTTAAGTTAAAGCCGAGCAAAAAACAAATACAAATTTTTGAGGAATGGTTAGAAACTCATCGCAGAGTTTATAACCATGCTTTGACTGAACGTAAAGACTGGTACAAATCCCGGTCGTGTCAGATTAAAGCTTGTTCTCTTCAAAGTTGTTACATAATTCCTGCTTCGGAAACACGTCCAACTTTTGCTTCTCAATGCAAGTCTTTAACTGCTGCGCGTAAGAACAATGAGTATCTAAGTAAAGTTAATGCACAATCTTTGCAGCAAACATTGAGAAGACTTGAAAAAGCTTTTGTGAGTATGTGGGAACAAAATCATGGGTTCCCAAGATTTAAAAAAGTTGGTCGTATGCGGTCTTTTTCCTTTCCTCAATTAGGTAAGAATCCATTACAAAATGGATACATAAAGTTGCCAGTAATAGGAAAAGTGAAATTAAGACAATCTCGGTCTATTCCTGATGGTGGAATTTTAAAGCAAGCGCGTGTAGTAAAACGTGTTTCTGGTTGGTACGTAATGCTAACCGTGCAGTGGGACGTAAACCCACCGCAACCAATGCCACATGGAGAAGGAATAGGAATAGATGTAGGTTTGACTTCAATGGTTGCGACTTCTAGTGGTCTTCTAATCAAGCGTCCGAGGTTTTTTATTGACGCAGAACGCAAGCTTAAATTGCTGCAACAACGTGTTAGTAGAAAGCGTAAAGGCTCGAATAATTGGTTAAAAGCAGCACGAAAAGTAGCAAAGTTACATGAATACGTAGCTAACTGCCGTAAAGACTGGCACAGAAAATTGTCGCATCAATTGTGTGACAACGTAGGAATAATATTTGTAGAAGATTTAAACCTTGTTGGATTGTCTAAAGGAATGCTAGGAAAGCATTGTTTAGATGCAGGATTCGGTCAATTCTTCAATATTTTGGAGCAGGTTTGTTTCAAGCGTGGTGTTTATTTTCAAAAAGTTGATGCCCGAAAAACTTCTCAAATATGTCCTAATTGCCAGCATGAGACAGGTAAGAAGACATTAGCTGAACGTGTTCATAAATGCGATTATTGTGGCTATCAAACTGATAGAGATGTTGCAGCAGCTCAAGTAGTTCTAATTAGAGGGCTTGCAGCCGTAGGGCATACGGTCAAGATGCTTAGTGAGGGTAAATTTGTTGGAATCCCTGTGAACTAAGAATCTCTTGTCTTCAGACATGGGGAGTGTCAAAATTTATCCAATGAGTGCGGGAGAATATGAAGGTTGGACGATAATTATCAAACTTATATGAATCGGGTGGCGCGTATGACGCTACCGGAAGCTTACACTTCTGGGGTTCAGCATTTGAAGGAGTCTGCTAAATTTGTATTAAATCCAGAAAAAGATAGAATTGCTGTGTCTTTCCCTGGATATACGTTAGTAACCCCGCCTCATGGGGAAGACTCCGTAAATTCTGCTTTTTACTCAAAATTGCAGGATTATCAACAGGAAATATTACAGTTACCGATGGCTTCGGATTTTATTATTCCGTTACCTGGCGATAGCTTTCATTTTACTTTAGCGGATTTAATTTGGGACAATGCCTATAGCGATGCTAAGGAAACTAATCCGAATTTTGAAGCACAATTACAGTCATGCTTTAGCGATATTTTTCAACAGTATCAAAAATCTGGAGTTCCAAAGAATCCTTTAAGATGGCAAATGCTGGGATTAATGCTTATGCCGAGGGCTGTAGCGGTTTGTTTGGTACCGTTAGATAAAGATAGCTACGAGCAAATTGTTAACCTCCGTCGAGCAATTTATCAAAACCCAAAGCTAATAGCATTAGGGATTGAACAACAGTATAATTTCACGGCGCATATAACTTTAGGTTATTTCGGCGAGATTCCACCCGAATTAAACCGAGACAATTTCGCCACCATGCTTTCTGAACAAAATCAAAAATGGACTGAAGATTTACCTACCTTAACAGTGCATCGTGCCGAACTGCGTAAATTCGATGACATGACTCGTTTTTACCGAGAATCGGACTTTCCAGTTTTAGATTTTAGTAATTAGCGAGTGGGTAGTGGGTAGTGGGTAGTGGGGGATAGGGAGACAAGGAGATGGGGAGATGGGGAGGTGGGGAGACAAGGAGAATATAGCTTGCTCCTAACTCCTAACTCCTAACTCCTAACTCCTAACTCCTTACCCCTACTTGATTGATTTGTTCGCTAAAAGATAATGTAGAAATTAATGCACTTAATTGATAGCACTTCGTTAGAGTAAATAACCGACTATGAGCTATGAATATTCAACGTTGGATTGCAAGACGAAAACCAAATTGGCAACGCTTGGATTCCTTGTTGAGAAGAGTAGAAAGAAAAGGTTGGAAGTCTCTCGAAGCAAACGAAGTTGGGGAATTAGCTAGTTTGTATCGTTGTGTAGTTGCTGATTTAGCACGCGCTCGCACTCAAAATTTAAGTAATGCTCTGGTAGAAAATTTACATACTTTAAAAATTCGTGCTTATAAACAAATTGATAAGGGTTCGCGACGGCAAGGACGCTTCGGAGTAGTAAAATTCTATCGATGGGGTTTACCTGCGATAGTACAGCAGACTTTTCCTTATATTGCTTTGTCTGCTGGTTTATTTTTATTCGGGGCATTAATAGCTTGGTTATGTATTTGGCAAGAGCCAAGCTTTATGTCACTAATAGTACCATCAAGAATTATTTCCAAAGTTCGCGATGATGGTGAATTGTGGACAGGTTCGATTGCAGGTGTTGAATCTCTGGTATGTTCCGGAATTACTATCAATAACTTAAAAGTATCTTTGAGTGCTGTTGCAGGTGGAATTACTGCCGGAGCATTCACTATTTATATAGTGGTATTCAATGGTTTATTAATTGGTGCAGTTGCAACTTTAGTCGGTCAAAATAATTTAGCATATCCTTTTTGGGCGTTCGTTTTTCCACATGGTTCCTTAGAATTACCCGCTATTCTTCTTGCCGGGGGTGCGGGATTGTTAATTAGCAAAGCAATATTCTTTCCAGTGAAATCTCGCCGTTTCGATGCCATAAAGCTTCATGCCTCTCAAGCGATACAGTTGGTATTTGGTATTGTACCAATGTTAATTATTGCCGGTATTATAGAAGGTTTTTTCTCTTCAAACCCAAGTATTCCAAACCCAATTAAATACTTAA
>JBCCLY010000121.1:0-8579 GCA_039026655.1 Cyanobacteria bacterium P01_C01_bin.38
CTCCTATTATTTATTAAATAATGCGGGAAAATATCAACGTAACTATCAAATCTTCTTATTGCTTGATAAAGCAAACAAGTCAAGTCAATTTGCTACATTTGGTCATGTATAACACAAAGTGACTTACGAAAATTCCACAAATTCAAACACATCGTTTTTTCCACCGCGAAGCACGGATTCAGTGTGCTTACCTTGAAAACGCTTGCCTAAAGCCTGTTCTAAAGCACCCCACACGGCTCCCAATGTATAAGTACATTTACGATTTGAACCTTCTTTCTCACCAGCAGAACACACAGTTTCTGATGTATAAACTTTGATTAAATTTTCTTCTTGAACAATATTTTCCACAATACATAATTTGGTACCTTTTTCCCCCAAAGCAGATTTTATTTTTGCACTCACTTCTTCTAAAGAGTTAGATGTTTCCAAGCCCAACTCTTTGGACAAATTTTTACCCCGTTGACGACCTGCTGCTGTTAGTGCGATCGCAGCTGCTTTCTCTCCCAAAGCATCTTCTATTCCTAGTATTGCAGCTTTGAAGCAAATAATACTGCTAAAATCCCCTAATGTTTGACGCAACATAAATTTTACTATGTGTAACAACTATAAATTGAATTATCGTCGAAGCAGGAGGGTATAAAACCCCACCGTCTGCACGGTGCTAGTAATTGGTTGGGGTTAAAACCCCATCCAATTACCTCTCCCTCCCTCACTCCCTCACTCCCTCCCTCCCTCCCTCTTTATTTGTGGTGAGAAAATCAAAAGCTACTTAAAAAAAATTTGGATTGGAATTAAATGAAATCGCCAATCCAAACATCGCTGTAAGGGCTATTCTGAGTTTCGATTCAAGCTACTAACGGCGCGATTTTGGCAACAACTCTTTTAACTTCTAGAAACAATAAACCTTGTTTAACCCCAGCACCAGCTAAAACTAATAAAACAGCATCAGCGCCACAGCCAACTAATACTCCGTAGCCTTTTTCACCTTCTACAACAATTCTATCAATGTTTCCACGGGCTAATTCTCTACCGATACGTTCGCCTAAGGAAAGCATAGATGCAGACATGGCAGCAGTACGTTCTTCGTCCATTCCTCCGGGTAAAACCGAAGCCAAAGCTAAACCATCAGGGCTTACCAAAGCAGCACCTTGGACATCGGAACCAGCACTCACAAAATTTTGTAATTCGTCTTGCAACATGGAAACATTAATCATTTTTTTTTCCTCCAGAATTGTTGGTAAAGATGTTTGAGAAGTTTCCGTAATAGACTGAGTTATTGTAACTTCACTTACATGTTTTGGCGATAATACAGTATTTTCCGTAATTTCCCTTAGTGGATAATTTTCCGTCTCGGGCAATACCGAAGAATCTACTGATTCGGCAGGAAGCTCTTGAAAGATTCCTTTTAGAAGCTTGATAATTTTACCCAGAGGCATTTATTTCTGACTCCTGAGCGTTCAGACAGAGATTTGAATTACTTTAAAATGTAACCAATACACGCACTGACCTCAAGACTTGGTAAATTTTAAAACGAAAAAGGTTAATTCTTAAATAAGAAAAAATTATTTATACTTTATATTTTGTAAATCTGTTAGTTGTTAGTTGTTGATTGTTAGTAGTTTTTCCCTCCCCCCATCTCCCCATCTCTCTATCTCCTCATCTCCTCGCGGGTAGATTCTAATTGCTCGACAATTTTAATTAATGCTTCAAATACGGATTCGCGTTGATTAGGGTTGACAGCGATTAGCGGAGGTAGATTAGTTTCGTCTTGAAATCCTAAAGCTAAGGCTATGTCTTCTATTTCCCATGCATCGGCACAATCGGTGTGGGTTATTCCGATTAATTCCGGAATAGACGCACTTTGGTTCATGTAGTTCAAAAGTTTGCGAGCTTCACGAAATTGATTTGGGCGATGTGCATCTACTAAAAGAATGTAAGCATGGGCTTTTTGAATCAAAATGTCCCACATAAAATCAAATCGGGCTTGTCCGGGAGTACCGTATAAGTGTAATGATTGATTAGATGCAATTGTTAATTTGCCAAAGTCTAAAGCGACTGTAGTTTTTTCTTTTAATTCGGCTAGCTCGTCGGTTGCTCTTTTATCGGTGTCAACTACATCGATTTCACTAATTGTCCGAATAAATGTAGTTTTTCCCGCTCCTACACCTCCTGTAACTACAATGCGGAGAATTTCTGATGACATTAAGCTTTACTCCTTAAATACCCTACAAGATTTTGTAGCAACGAGCTACTGACTGTGGGTGCTTGCGATTCTCGATATTTTTTAGCTGCTCGCGAACCATATTTGCTCACCCAAGTCGAATCCATATCATAATGATACTCAAGGTAATTTGATGTTATTGATGGTACTTCTTCTATCAAACCTACAAGCATTAATCGGAAAGCTGCTTGCTGAATTTTGATGGTTGGTTGATTGAGTTGAGTTGCAATATCTTTTATCGAAATATCCCCCGAAGCAAATTCCCACAGTCTCCACTCAAAGGGATTCAAACGAATTTGCGGTTTATTTTCGGTAATACTTCTGATACCCGATTCTTCATTTGGAAGCGCGTCTTCAAGAACTTTCCAATTTTTTAACACTCTTAAAGCCATTAAAGTAACTTCCGTAGCCCTCAAGCTTAAACCTGTCATCTCAGACATTGGCAAAGTAGCTTTGCAATCTAATTTAAATACACCTTTTTGAATTTCAAATAATTGCCTTACTTGTTGTAATTGATTGGCAAACAATAAGTTTAATTGTTCCGCAGTTAAAATATCTTGAGTTTTGAACTGCAAACCCAAAGGTGTAGTTGTAGATGCATTACTATAAATAGTTTCTATTGTCTCCGGAGAAGCCCAACTTCTTTGAGCAATTTTAGAAACTAAACCTTTACCACTTAAACGATGTGTCGCTGCAACAATACGTCCGCTTCTAAACCAAATATAAAAGTATTTTGCTTTAGATTGGGCAGAATTAATATCTGGCAAAGTGCAAACACTTAAACAACCCGATTTACGTCCGCGATCGATTAATTGAAACAACTCAGCTAAGGAGAAATCTGTAAAGGAACTACTAAGACTCATAATGGTTTAATTATTAGCAATAAAATTTTATCTGTTATTCATCTTGCACCCAGCAATAAGATAGTTAAAGGTATTTTGTACAATCTGAAATACTGTATCGTTCGCGTAATACCATCGCTTCAAATGTATAGTACTAGTTTTGCGTCTTAAATATCATTACGTAAAAGTCCAAGGCAATTTTACTAGCTACAAAATATAAGTGATACCCCTTAATAAATAGAATTTAACAGTATTATTTAGTATCAATATACAATGTATTTAAGTTAACTAATAAAAGTTTTACTATCGATCTTCACTAGAAGTTATATTTACTATACTTATGTAAGATTACTCTAACACCTATTCGTATTAGCTATTTAACATCAAAAGTTCATGGAATTCTTTTAATTACAATCGTTTATTTTATTACCTCTATATAAAGCCATGTTTACGTATACATTTTTAACGATAAAGTTAATTTTGATGAATAAATTGCAACACTTCGTTTGATTGAATGAGCAGTCAATCAGATAATAATTTACACTTCGTAATATCAGCAGGAAAATACTTGTTATGAAGCTTATTTGGATTCTTTGCTTGATTTTTTTATCAGTTTTCTGTAGCGATAATGCTAATGCTGGAGAATTAAATCAAAGACTAGAAAACTTTCCTAAATGGGAGAAACTAACCGAGTTACAACCTGCCGTAGGAGACTTAATTTATCCCGAATGGATGAAGGGAGAATGGGAAGTAAAAAGTACTTTGATCGATTTAGTTGCCCCTTTAGCACCCGATATTGTTACACCGGGATTTGAAAGTAATCGTCAGTATTTAGATGTGCCAGTTAGTTTTAAAGTTAGATTTGTCGAGCTATCCAACGCGAAAAACCTCACCCCGTCCTTTCGGACACCCCTCTCCTTATTAAGGAGAGGGGAAGAGAGTGAGAATCGCACACCTCTCTCCTTATTAAGGAGAGGAGAAGGGAGTGAGAATCGGACACCCTTTTCCTTAACAAATAAAGCAGAAGGAAATGAAGTTCGCACACCCCTCTCCTTAACAAATAAAGCAGAAGGAAATGAAGTTCGCACACCTCTCTCCTTAACAAATAAAGCAGAAGGAAATGAAGTTCGCACACCCCTCTCCTTGACAAGGAGAGGGGCAGGGGGTGAGGTTGTAATTGCCGATCGCGCATACAACGGATTGAACTTAGCAAGAGCAGTCTTAGGTAAAAACGCAGTCAAAGCAGTAAAAGTAGATCCCGATTCTCCCAACCGTCAGATTACATTTTTGCAAAGCCGATGTGTAGAAGAAATTGTGTGCGATCGCCAATTAATTTCCATAGTTAAAAATCGCGCTACAGAAAACACCGCAGACGGTAGATTTATTGCAGTCGAAGTATTTAAACAGCTATTTAAAGGCGGTTCGCGTCCCTACATCAATTCAGTAGAATCAACTACAGCATATAGAAAATTATCTACATCATCCACATCAGAACCCGTAATTGAAGCGAATCAAGTTACAGCAGTATATCTTTCATCACAAGATCCAAATTATTTTAAGGCACGATTAAAACCAGTTGCATTATATAGATATCGTTTAGAATTTTTTCCTATTAGGTAGTTGGTAGTTGGTAGTTGGTAGTTGGGGATTGGGGATTGGGCATTGGGAATAGGGCATTGGGAGAAATTAGAGATAGTGACGTACCCTCACTTCCGCTTCGCGGTAAGTGTGGGCTTCTCAGCGACTCCTAAGCAGAGGACATTGGCTGAGCTTGATTATACAGGTCGTGCGCCCCACGATTCCTGATGTTCTGCGCCGCGTTCCAATCCCTACAGATGCTAGTATGGCATACCGGACAGTTGTGCATTCTTTGGGATAGCGGCTTTTTCACCACATGACCACAATTAGAACACTCTTGACTTGTGCCGTTAGGATTTACAGCTATTACCCGCAGACCAGCATTTTCGGCTTTGAATGTGAGTATGTTTATAAACTGCGACCATCCGGCATCATGTATAGATTGAGCTAATCGTGTTCTAGCAAGTCCTTTTACATTTAATTTCTCAACAGCAATTACATCATATTCAGATAGCAATTTTTTAGCTGTTTTGAAATGAAAATCTTTTCTGGTATCAGCAACTTTTTTATGCTTAATACCTAATTGCTTGATTGCCTTTTTGCGACGCTTAGAGCCTTTTTTTCTACGCGATACTTTACGCTGTACTGATTTTAATTTGCGTTCAGCTTTACGAAGATATTTTGGCGCAGCAACCCGCGTATTATCAGAGGCAACATAAAAGTCAATCAATCCAACATCTATTCCCACAATGCCGTTATCAGCATTGAAAAAATTAATTTTAGCTTTAGGAACAGTTTTATCTTCAAGGCTTAAATTTACATAATAACCGTCCGCTTTCTTTGTAATAGATACGGTTTTTATAATAAAACCATCAAGGATAGGACGATGAACAATTACTTTTACATCACCAATTTTCGATAATGTTATTTTGTTATTCGCAAAATGGTGTTGTTTGAATTGCTTGTAGGTGAAAGTTTTATATTGCCCTACACTTTTAAATCTTGGTCTACCAGATTTTTTACCATTAACATCACCTTTAAGCCATCTATCAAAAGCTTTTTCAACTCTTTTAGGAACTTCTTGCAGCACTTGACTATGAATGTTTTTGTACCAAGGACGCTCCTTTTTGAGTTGAACCAAGCTTCTTTCTTGACTAGCTTTATTTGGTCTATCTTTTAATTCTGGGAGGTGACAAACAAGAGGGCACCTATCGATTGAACAACGATTCCGTTCATGCCAATTAAACCGTTGCGCTAACTGATAATTATATTGGCAGCGAAGCATATCCAAAGCATTATCAATATTTTCTCGCTGTTCTTTATTCGGCTTTAATCGATATTGGTACGTTGTTTTCATTTGATAATCCCTCTTGCTGTTCGACCTAAAATTATACTAACATGAATGTACGTTGTTACACCGTACATTATGAAGAAAAAAAGATTAGAAATAAGGTTAAGTGAACGCAGGCTTAATAAGCTTAGGTTATATGCAGCAAGTAAAGATAAAACTATGACTGCTGTTATAGAAGAAATAATTGATGTGTTAGCATCCGAAGAGATTGACAAAAGTCTTGCTGTCCTAAAAGACTCGCCAATAAATTAACATTACTATTTAGGACGCAAGACTTTTGCCCGCGCTTTCATCTCACACTCCCCTTCGGGCGAGATGTGAGCCTTCTGCGGTTATTAGGTAAAGATAAATTTCAATTCCTAACTCCTAACTCTATCCGTTGCCAAACTTCATCCGTTGCCAAACTTCATCCGTTGCCAAACTTCATCCGTTGCCAAACTTCATCCGTTGCCTAACTCCATCCGTTGCCTAACTCCATCCGTTGCCAAACTCCTAACCGATTTTCTAATCCAAAACAAAAGCATCCGCTGTTAAAATCTAAAATCTAAAATCTAAAATCTAAAAGAAATGCATCCGCTGTTAAAATCTAAAATCTAAAATTTCCATAGAAAATATTTCCCAAGTTTTCCACTAAAGGAAATTGACATGGGAGAAATTTCGGCAGCAATTTTGTTTAGAAGTTAAGACTTAACTCGAACTTGTTCCGACTTCTGTTGCTGATAATTCAGTTTCCGATGGGGGATTACTAGGTAATTCCAAACAATATCCAGCACCATATACCGTTTTTATATAGCGGGGATGTCTAGGATCTGGTTCTAGCTTGGTTCTCAAGTGTCGAACGTGAACGCGGATGGTTTCAATGTCATCATCCGGATCGTAACCCCAAACTTCTCGGAGTATTTCGCTGGGAGAAACGGTTTGCCCGTGTCGTTGCAGCAAACAATGAAGTAATTCAAATTCTAAGTGAGTTAATTTTACTGTTTGAGCAAACCATATCGCTTCAAATCTTTCGGGAACTAAAGTTAAGGGGCCGTAATTTAGAATTTCGCTGTGTTTGGCTGCTTGAGGTATACGATCGGTACGTCGGAGCAACGCTCTAACCCTTGCCAACATTTCTTCAACTTCAAAAGGTTTCGTGAGATAATCGTCCGCACCAGCATTAAAACCTTCTACTTTATCCTGAGTTTGACTTAAAGCGGTTAACATTAAAACCGGAATATCAGCAGTACGCTCATCTCTACGCAAGCGTTGACATACAGTGAATCCATCGACTTTGGGCAACATCAAATCCAACATAATCAAGTCGGGCTGTAGCTGGAGAGCTAAAGCCTGCCCCTTGATACCGTCTTCAGCTTGGCTAACATCATAGCCAGCCATTTCTAGATTAACGGCTACTAACTCAGAAATTGCTGGATCGTCATCTATGACAAGAATTCTCGGCATTATGAAATAATTGTTACTAGACGTTAAGGTAAGTTAAGAATCCTTGGAAAATACAAAGATTACTTTAATGATTATAAAAAAAATTTGAAATATAATATAAAGCTTAAAATTAAAATATTCTTAAACAAACTACAAATTAGACAGAATATCTTATACAATGCTTTCTTCAACCTACAATCCACCCTGGTTTTTGCGAAACGGCGTGTCAATGACAGTCGGTGCAGCATTGTGGGGAAAAAATAATTGGGAAACTACTCTCAACCTGCCAGAGCCTAGTTATCAGGAGCAGGTATTTACAGGGGCACAAGGAGTACCAATATTCGGCTTAGTCGCGATTCCAGAGAACCCTCGCGGAACAATTGTGGGTACCTACGGCATTATCGGCGATCTAAAAGAAGAATGGTCTTTGAGAATTTTAGGGCGGAAAGCCTACGATAGAGGTTATGCAGTAGTATTGTTCGATTGGCGTGCCCACGGTAAAACAGCAGAATTATCGCCAACTTTAACCAGCGATGGCTTATACGAAGGAGAAGATTTTGTTCGCATCGCCGCCGCAGCTTTATCAATGGGATGTCCCCCGAAATTTTGGTTTACAGGATTTTCTTTGGGGGGGCAGTTGGCATTATGGGGAATTAAAGCAGCTGTAGACTCCATCAAAGATTTGGAAATTGGCATCAAAGAAAGCGATATAGGTGGTGGTGCGGTAATTTGCCCCAGCTTAGATTCCAATCGCTCCCTAAAATATTTAACAAGTTATCGGGTAGGTAGATTTTTAGAACAAAGAATTGCCAAAGCATTAAAAAAACTGGCATGGGAAATTCACGACAATCACCCAGGAAGTTTAGATCCAGCAGCAATTGAAAGAGCAAACGACATTTGGGGATTTGATAACGAATTAGTCATAGAAAAATTAGGTTTTTCCTCAGTAGAAGCTTATTATGATGCAAGTAGCGCTTTACATCTTTTGCCAAACCTTTCCAAACCAACCTTAATAATTTACGCTGCCGACGACCCATTTTTTGCACCACCCATCATCCCAGAATTACAAACAGCCAGCGCCCAAAATCCAGCCATAGACTTAATATTGACAAAACACGGCGGTCACGTTGGTTATTTAAGCAGCAAAAAATGTCAGCAAGAATGC
>JBCCLY010000122.1:0-8535 GCA_039026655.1 Cyanobacteria bacterium P01_C01_bin.38
AAAAAAAAGGCGGGCTATTAAACCCACCTCAAAAAATTATTAAATTATTGAATTATTCAACTATTCAACTATTTAGCTAAAAATTAACCCAAAACTTTCTTCGCAGTAGCTACTACATTGTCAACGGTGAAACCGAATTGCTCCATCACAATTGCGCCAGGAGCGGAAGCACCAAATCTATCGATACTTACACTTGCGCCTTCAGTACCAACGTATTTAGTCCAGCCAAAGCTCGAAGCAGCTTCTACGGATACGCGCTTGGTAACAGCTTTAGGTAGCACAGATTCTTTGTAAGAATCATCTTGATCTTCATATATTTCCCAGCAAGGCATGGAAACTACGCGGACTTTCTTACCTTCGCCGGAAAGTTTTTCGGCAGCACCTACACAAAGCTGTACTTCGGAACCAGTACCTATCAAAATAATGTCTGGTGTTCCGTCGCAATCTACCAAAATATAAGCTCCTTTAGCCACGTTTTCGATAGAAGTACCTTTTAAGTTTGGTACACCTTGACGAGTGAACGCTAATAAGGTAGGGTCTTTTTTCTTGGCTCTTTCGATAGCTAACTTATAGCAACCAGAAACTTCATTCCCATCTGCTGGACGCATTACGTTTAGATTAGGAATAGCTCTCAATGAAGCTAAAGTTTCAATTGGTTGGTGTGTAGGGCCATCTTCACCTTGTCCGATGGAGTCGTGAGTCATTACCCAAAGGGTTCCGGTATGAGACAGTGCTGATAAACGGATAGCAGCACGCATATAGTCGGTAAAGATTAAGAAAGTTGCACCATAAGGAATTAATCCCGAATCGTGCAGAGCCATACCATTACAAATTGCGCCCATACCATGTTCGCGCACGCCGAAGTGGACGTTACGATTTTGGTATGCACCTTTTTGGAATTCTCCAGATTCCTTGATTTCGGTAAGGTTGGAGTGGGTTAAGTCAGCGGAACCACCGATTAATTCTGGTAAAACTCCTGCTAGTTTGTTCAAGCAAGCTTCGGAATATTTACGAGTTGCTAAACCTTTATCTTCGGGGGTGAATGTAGGTAATACTTTGTCCCAACCATCGGGAAGTGCGCCAGTCAAATAACGCTCGAATTCTGCTGCTTCTTTAGCGTATTTAGACTTATAGGTTTCAAAAGTCTTCTTCCACTCGTCTTCATAACCAGCACCGCGCTCTACTGCCTTACGCATATGGTTTAGAGCATCTTCTGGTAATTCAAAAGGTTCGTGATTCCAACCTAAGTTTTCGCGGGTGAGTTTAACTTCATCAGTACCAAGAGCGGAACCGTGAATACCTGCTGTATCTTGCTTGTTGGGCGCACCGTAACCGATAGTGGTTGTCACCTTAATCATGGTGGGCTTGTCGGTAACAGATTTAGCTTCTTCGATGGCTTTAGCAATTCCGTCCAAATCGTTGTTACCATCTTTTACATGAAGAACGTGCCAGCCGTAAGCTTCAAAACGCTTGGAAACATCTTCGGTAAATGCTACGTCGGTGGAACCATCAATGGAAATGTGGTTGTCGTCGTATAGCGCGATTAGTTTACCTAAACCTTGGTGTCCTGCAAAAGAGCAAGCTTCACCAGAAATACCTTCCATGTTGCAACCGTCACCCAAAATACAGTAGGTGTAATGGTCAACAATTTTAGCATCGGGTTTGTTGTACATCGCAGCAAGGTGTGCTTCTGCCATTGCCAAACCGACTGCATTAGCAATTCCCTGACCTAAAGGCCCGGTAGTAATTTCTACCCCTAATGTCATAAAGTTTTCGGGGTGTCCGGGAGTGCTGGATTCCCACTGACGGAAGTTTTTGATATCTTCCATGCTAACGCTATCAAACCCTGCTAAATAAAGCAGAGCATACTGCAACATAGAACCATGTCCAGCAGATAATACAAAGCGATCGCGGTTGAACCATTTAGGATTCTTGGGGTTATACCGCATGAATTTATCCCACAGCACGAACGCCATTGGCGCAGCGCCCATAGGTAGTCCGGGGTGTCCGGACTTAGCTTTTTCTACAGCATCAACTGCTAAAAAGCGAATTGAGTTGATGCAAAGTTGTTCGAGGGTTTGGGGTTGGGTTGCAACAGTCATAATACGATTGTTTTTAACGATGTTAGCGTTCTGTTATGAGCTTCTATGTAGCTTCGATGAGGGTTATTTTAATTTATCCCACTAAGCTATATTCTCATCATCCCATTGCGGCCTGTTGACGGACAAGAGGTACCGTTTTCTTGATTTTTTATGAAGGGACATGGGATTAATTGTATAGAGGATTGCTCCAGTCCTGTAAGTTTTTATTAAACAAGTTCCAAAAGTTAAGGTGTATCGGCACTCCGATATGAACCTAAAAAAATGAGCAGGCTTATTGTAGAAAGATATTCTTCACTACCAATTCACTTATTTTAAAGCCTGCCCTGAATTTTACAGAAATTATTGCCCTACACAAAGCCCGAAAAGTAAGCATTAAAGATGAAGCATGAGCAATTAAATCTTCAATTCACACTCCTAACTTCATTTTTTGTCCTTAATCGTACTTTTTAAAGGCTAGCGTGACATTATGGCCGCCAAAACCAAAGGAATTGGATAAAGCCACATTTATTTCTATTGCGCGGCTTTCATTCGCTACATAATCCAAGTCGCATTCGGGATCTGGATTTTCCAAATTTATTGTTGGTGGAACTCGGTTATTGGCGATCGCCAAAACAGTCGCTACACCTTCGATACCTCCAGAACCGCCCAAAAGATGACCAGTCATGGATTTGGTTGAGCTAGTTACTATTTTGTAAGCGTGTTCTCCCAAGGCTTCTTTCATTGCAGCAGTTTCGGTGCGGTCATTTACCGAGGTGCTGGTACCGTGAGCATTTATATAAGTAACCATGTCCGGAGTAATTCCACCGTCTTTAAGTGCCAGTTGTATGGCTCTTGCGGCTCCTTTTCCACCGGGTACTGGTGAAGTCATATGATACGCATCGCAAGTCATGCCATAGCCAATCATTTCAGCGTAAATTGTGGCACCGCGACTCAAAGCGTGTTCGAGTTCTTCTAGAATCAAAATGCCCGCACCTTCACCCATGACAAATCCATCGCGGTCTTTGTCAAAAGGACGACTGGCTCGTAATGGGTCATCATTACGGGTAGAAAGCGTTCTTGCAGCAGCAAAACCAGCAATAGACAATGGTGTAATTGCTGCTTCACATCCGCCACAAATCATCGCTTGAGCGTATCCGTCTTGAATGATACGAAAAGCATCACCAATCGCATTGGAACCACTAGCACAGGCAGTAACGGGGCAGGAATTAGGTCCTTTAGCTCCAGTATGAATTGCCGTCAGTCCGGCTGCCATATTGGCAATCATCATCGGTATCATAAAAGGGCTACAGCGGTCGGGGCCGCGATTGAGGTAAATCTTTTGTTGATCCTCCATCACTTTAATGCCACCTACGCCGGAGCCAAGTATGACACCAACTTGTTCTGCATTCAGATCGTTAATGGTTAAATTGGCGTGCTTAACAGCCTGCTTTGCCGCTGAAACCCCGAACTGAGCAAATCGATCCATCCGTTTAGCTTCTTTACGATCCATGTAATCATGAGGATCGAAATTTTTGACTTCGCCAGCAATGCGACAATCATGGTGTGAAGCATCAAATAAAGTAATCTCACCAATACCATTACGACCGCTGGCTAATCCGGACCAATATTCTTCTGGTGTGTTACCAATTGGTGTAATCGCGCCAACACCAGTTACAACAACGCGCTTACGTTTAAATTCTGTCATGATGATATTTATGGTGGCTCGACGCAGTTGCCGCTACTCAACACATAGGAATCTATAGATTTGAAATTAGGAATTAGGGATAAGAAAATTGTAATAGGACGGCGAGACATTTCCTACTAACTTTTAATTGTTCTTGTTCCCCAATCCCCAATTATTTTGATCTATTCCCTATGTTAGGCAGATGCGGCGACCTTGCTATTGATGTAGTCAACTGCCTCTTGAACTGTAGTAATTTTTTCTGCGGCTTCATCGGGAATTTCAATATCAAATTCTTCTTCCAAAGCCATTACTAATTCCACCGTATCTAAAGAATCCGCTCCTAAGTCGTTAGCGAAATTAGCGTTAGGAGTTATTTTTTCGTCCTCAACGCCTAACTGTTCGGCAACGATTTTCTTTACTTTCTCAAAAATTTCCGCTTGGCTCATCGATTAAAATACCTCGGCTATGTTGCTTATTTTCGCTCTTTATGGATGTCACCGTTTTGAGCATATACATCTTATCGGAAAGCGCGTTCTCATACACCATATATATGTTTCCATAACAGCAAATTTTACGCTTTTTTTCTTTTTTTTTTTTGAATGTTACTAATGGTTGGTATGCAACGCTCAAAGCTAATTATAGTTCCGTACTGTCACTCGAAAGTTTGGGGAAAGAAAATTTTCTGTCCTCTAAACTTTTTTTCTCAATCAATCAAATTGTATTCTATTCCAAATGCTTAAATACGCTTATTTTCCAGGTTGTGTCGCTCAAGGAGCTTGCTGAGAGCTACATTCTTCTACCGTAGCCCTTTCCAAAGCTTTAAACATTGAACTGATTGAACTCAAAAAAGCAGCTTGCTGTGGTTCTGGTACTTTTAAAGAAGATTCACAATTATTAGAAGATACAGTCAACGCCAGAAATATTTCTTTAGCAGAGGAATTGAATCTGCCCTTATTAACTCATTGCAGCACTTGTCAAGGTGTTATCGGTCATGTAGACGAACGTCTAAAAGCTTGCGGGCAAAGCAATCCCGATTACTTAAATAAAGTTAACAGTTTGTTGCAAAAAGAAAGCTGTTCGCCCTATCGCGGAAGTACCGAAGTTAAACATCTTCATGCTTTGGTTAGTGATTATGGTTTAGAAGAAATCAAAAAACGGGTGACAAAAAAATTAACTAATCTTAAATGCGCGGCTTTTTATGGCTGCTATTTACTACGCGCTCAAAATATGCCTTTTGATGACCCTTTTAAACCAGAGGCAATGGAAAATATGTTCCGCACGGTGGGTGCAACACCTATTTATTATCAAGGTCGTACTAAATGTTGCGGATGGCCGCTTTCGAGTTATGCTACTACCCAATCTTTTCAAATGGCAGGTAAACATATCACTGAAGCCATAGAAGCCGGTGCGGATTGTTTGGTTACGCCTTGTCCGCTGTGTCACCTCAATTTAGATTCCCGTCAACCAGAAGTAGAAAAAGTTATCGGACGCGATTTAGGTTTACCAGTATTGCATTTACCGCAATTAATTGCTTTAGCCTTGGGAGTTAGTCCAGAAGAACTTGGTTTACAAAGACATATTGTTTCCACCAAGCCAGTTTTAGAAAAATTGGGATTTTAAAATAATCTAGAGACGCGGTATATCGCGTCTCTAAAATGATTAAATTCTTATAAACAATTCAATCTTGCTAGAGAATTTCACTTACTAATTATTTGTTAAATACTTTGTTATTTCAATCGTTAATATTTATGTTCATCTTCCTGAATTCAAGTTTACTCTCGATCCGGAAGACAATAAACTGTTTATAAATTTGTTTCAATTAAACTAATATAAATACAACTTTATTCAATCTACAAAAATATAAAAACAATAAAAATTATATTCAGCTTTAATGAAATATTCACAAATCAGATAGGCATATTCAACAATTGTCTAATTTATTAAAAATGTGGCACTGTAGAAATTACTCAGACACCATTGAAGATTAATAATTTCTACTAATATTTTCTCCTTATGGTGACTGAATAACTGCGTAATCTATGCAGAAAACACTCACTTTTTTAAGAAGAATAATTTATGACTGGTACATTGATTCAATTAACACAGCAAAATAAACTTGATGAAAGTAATGATTTTGCGAAAAGAATTGGTAACAGCAAGCGCTGGCAATCTCTGGGAAGATTTAAAACAATTCGTCGTGGATACAGTATTTACCAAAGTCAGCTACAGCGTTTTAAAACTCAGTTTTATCGAGAGCAATTAAATATCAGTAACGTTTCTGCTGTTTCCCCCATTCAAATTGATCCATGTGTAAATAATGTTCGGGAAACAGGAGTACATCTAGGATTACAATTAAATGCTGAAGATGTAAAAAAAATTCGTTCTTTTGCCCATTTCAATCTTTGCACCGAACCCAAACATAATGACACTTTCTTTGCTTCTGATATCAAAAGCGGACACTTGAATGGTACAGATAGGCAGGTAATGCGCGGGTTAGTTAGCAACATTGATAAATGTCCTAGCGTAAATAAAATTGTCCGCGATGCAACGTTAATTGAAATTGCTCGAAAATATCTTGGTTATTACCCAACTTTAATTACACGTCATCTAACTTGGAGTTTTGCTTCCGATTTAGATGAAGCTGAAACTCAGAAACTTTATCCACCTACCAATTTTCATTACGACGTTGCTGGATTAAATTTTGTAACTGTGAGCTTTTTCATTACCGATGTGGACGAAAATACTGGCCCCCATATCATGATAGAAAAATCGCATAATCGTAAACCATTAAAAATGCTTTTTCGATCAAACATTCAAAAAGAAGCAGATGTGTGGCGTTACTACAAACGTTCCGAAGAACTTACTATTACAGGGAATGCTGGATTTGGATTTTTCCAAGATCCTTCCTGTATTCATAGATTGAAATTACCAAAAAATGGCAATCGTTTGATTTTACAAATTCGATATTCCTAAGTAAAGATAATTGGCAAGCGCGGAGTTACGCTGATGTACCTAAAAATATCGTAGGTACCATGTGATTCAATTTCTATAAAAATAATTAATTCAAAATTTTTTCCATTTTATTTGATTGGAAAAAATTTTTTTAATGGTGAAAATATGGGATAATCAAAAATAAGATAAAGTGATTTTTATATAATGGAGTGGTTGTAAAATTTTTAAAGAAGGCAAGCCTCCCCATTATTTAATTTACTTTCCACAATAAATAATACCACAAAAGCGTTACGAATAAAAAATTTCGCGCTATGTTTATCGAAAAAATTTTTGAGAAATTATATATACCATCTTCTATAAAAAGTAAGTAATTATCTCATTATATGCGGGATTATATAGGATATATTTGTAATAAATAAAACCTATTTGTTGAAATTGAAGTCGATTGCTTGTTTTTAATCAAAGAGAAACTAGGCAGTTGCAAGGCAATCGGGTTTATAAGTAATGTTTTAGGTAAATTAATTTTCTGCTTTGGGAAAGGGGTAGGGAAGTTAAGTTTTCAAAATGCCGTCAAGTCATTCTTTAAAACCCTTGTAAGATGAGGTAAAATTTAATTTCCTTATTATTGCTTAAAAACCCGACTTTGAATCAAAATCGGGTGTAATTAATATTTATTCGGGAATAGAGATAAAAGAATTAGAAAAAATCACAATCCCTGCACAAAAGTATTTGCTGCCAAAACCCATTTTCTAATCCTTAAATTTTCGCTGCAATTTTCTGATGTACTGATAAATTTCGGGTAATTTTTGAATAATCGCAGAAGATTTTAAATATATTTTGTAAGGTACGGCTGGATTGCCCGAAACAATTTCTCCTGGTGCAACGTTACCATGAACTCCGGCTTTTGCGGATACAATCGCACCATCACCGATTTTAACTTGATTGGCAATTCCGGATTGTCCAGCAATGATAACGCGATTACCTATCCTTACTCCTCCGGCTGTTGCTGTTTGCCCTGCAATGGCACAACCAAAACCTACTTTTGTACCGTGTCCTATTTGGACTAAATTATCAATAACTGTATTGCTACCAATACGGGTTTCTCCTACGGCGGGACGATCTATTGCACTGTTAGAGCCAATTTCGACTTTATCTTCTACAACTGTATAGCCAGATTGCTCCATCTTGAACCAACCTTCTTTTGTGGGAACATAACCGAAGCCTTCAGCACCAATAACCGTACCGCTATTAATTACACAATCGTTACCAATGCGAGAACGTTCCTGAATGGTACAGTTAGCGTGTAAAACAGTGCGATCGCCTATTTTTACATCTGGATAAATCACAACGTTGGGATGGATACAGACGTTATTGCCAATTTCTACGTTTTGTTGAATTACAGCGTGGGCACCAATATAAACATTTTGGCCAATTTTTGCAGTTTCGTGAATTACGGCGCTAGGATGAATTTCTGGAGAGGGCTGCCAAGGTTGATAAAATATATTGATTGTTTGAGCAAATAATAATCGCGGCTCCTTTGCTGCTATCCAAGCAATTCCTTTTTCTTGTGCTTTTGACTGTAACGATTCGTCGGCAGGTAAAATTAAAGCGTTGGCAGTTGTTGTATCCAAGGCACTAGCAAATTTAGCACCTTCAATATAGCTAATAGTGCTAGGTGCTGCTTCGTCAATCGCCGCTAATTCCTTAATTTCTGGATCGAGGTTTGGCTTCTTAGTAAGACTAGAATCAGTAACAGCTTCACCCAGTTTTTCTACTATGAGGCTAAATTTCATTTTTGTAATTTGAGTCAGAATAATT
>JBCCLY010000123.1:0-8531 GCA_039026655.1 Cyanobacteria bacterium P01_C01_bin.38
ACGACTTTCTGCACAAAGTGCCAATCAGCAATTAATAGAAAGTCAAGCTAACCGCAGACGGGCGATCGCCAGTTTGCGACAACAACTAGCCCAAGCTAGAGCAGACAGAGAAAAAACTATTGCAATCCTGCGACAACAGCTCGTAGAAGCGCAAGCAAATCGAAATAAAACTATAGCAACTTTACAAAGACAGATAGAAGAACAAAAAGCTTATTTAAATAGACTCCAGGAAATTCGTCCTAGCAATACTCGGATTGCACAAGCTCAAGTTAATAATGCCATCGCGCAATTGAAAAAAGCCGAAGCACAGATGAAACTGAGTTATGTAATCGCACCAATCGCCGGAGAAATTTTAGAAATACATACCAAAGCCGGTGAAACCATGAGTGCTGAAGGTATTGCCGAAATTGGACGTACCAACGAAATGATTGTTGTAGCCGAAGTTCCCGAAGCAAGTATTGGTAGAGTTCGTTTGGGACAATTGGCTTCCATAGTCAGCGACAATGGAGCATTTTCCGGCAGACTACAGGGAACCGTCTCTGAAATTGGAAGAAAAATAGGCAATCGAAACGTGCTAAATACCGATCCAGCGGCGGATGTAGATGCCAGAGTTGTAGAAGTCAAGATTGCTCTATCCGAACAAGATAAAGAAAGAGTATCAGGATTAACCAATGCCAAAGTGATAGCTACGATTCAGATTTAAAAATGGGGAATAGCGCATTTGGGCATTGGGCATGGGGAGAATTTCAATTAGTCATGAGCTTTTATTAATTCCTAACTCCTAACTCCTAACTCTTAACTCTTAACTCCTAACTCCTCACTCCTAACTTTTTACGATGGCAAAACTACCTTTAGCATGGTTACAACTCAAACGTGAAGCGTCTCGTTTAGCGGTTGCATTAGCGGGAATTGCTTTTGCGAATATTCTAATGTTTATGCAGCTTGGTTTTCGCGATTCTCTGTATTATAGTAACGTTCGTTTTCATAATAGTTTGCAAGGGGAAATCGTATTAGTTAATCGTCAGACAAGTGCTATTTTGTCGATGAAAAGATTTTCTCAAAAACGGCTTTATCAAGCTTTAGATTTAGAGGATGTAGAGTCAGTAGATCCAATATATGTAGACTATACAAGTTGGAAAAATCCCCAAACAGGTATTCCTAGAAATCTTTTGGTTATAGGAATAAATCCCCAAAATAATGTTTTAAAACTTCCAGGGCTGCAACAAAGTTTAGATAAAATTCAATTACCAAATGTTGTTTTATATGACCGTTCTTCTCGACAAGAATATGGTCCAATTGTGGCGCAATTTGAACAAGGTAATAATGTTAAAGCAGAAGTTAGAAATAAATTAGTTAAAGTGGGAGGTTTATTTACTCTTGGTGCTTCGTTTGGATCGGATGGTAATTTGATTACCAGCGATCTGAATTTTCTCAGAATCTTTGTAAATCGTCAGCAAGGATTAATTGATATAGGTTTAATTAAATTAAAACCTGGTGCAGATCCAGATATAGTTGCTCAACAATTAAGAGGTTATTTAGACGAAGACGTTAAAGTTTTTACGAAACAAGAATTTGTTGATTTAGAAAAGAATTTTTGGGCAAGCAGTACCGCTATTGGTTTCATTTTCACTTTAGGGACAATCATGGGTTTTATTGTGGGAACCGTGATTGTTTATCAAATACTTTATACAGAAGTTTCAGATCATTTAGTTGAATACGCCACTCTTAAAGCGATTGGCTATTCACATAATTATTTTTTAGTTGTAATTCTTCAAGAAGCTCTTATATTAGCTGTTTTAGGATATTTACCTGGGTTTTCTCTTGCTTTATTTCTATACGATAGAGCAAGAGCGGCAACTCTTTTACCAATTTTTATGACTTTTAGTAGAGCAGTTATGGTGCTGTTTTTAACTATTTTAATGTGTTCTATCTCAGGAATAATTGCCGTGAAAAAACTAAAGTCAGCCGACCCAGCAGACATTTTTTAGTCAGGTAACAGGGAACAGGGAACAGGGAACAGTAAAAAATTAATAGTGACCATAAAACTCCTAAAAACTAGCAACTAGCAACTAGCAAATAACAACTAACAACTAACTAATTATGATGAAAAAAGAACCTGTAATCTCAATTCAATACCTTAATCACTACTACGGAAAAGGTACGCTGAAGAAACAGATTTTGTATGATATTAATTTGGATATTTGTCCTGGTGAAATTGTGATTATGACGGGTCCTTCTGGTAGTGGTAAAACAACTTTGCTAAGCTTAATTGGTGGTTTACGTTCGGTACAAGAAGGTAGTCTCAAATTTCTAGGAGAAGAACTTTATCGAGCTAATCCCAAAAAATTGGTCAGCACCCGACGTAATATTGGCTATATTTTTCAAGCACATAACTTGCTAGAGTTTTTGACTGCTAGACAAAATGTACAAATTGCAGCAGAACTCAATAAATGTATTTCTCAAAAAGAAGCTATTGCTCAATCTAAATTTATTTTAGAAGCAGTAGGTTTAGGAAATAGAATGGATTACTTTCCTGATAATCTTTCTGGAGGTCAAAAACAAAGGGTTGCTATTGCTCGTGCTTTGGTAAATAACCCACCATTAGTATTAGCAGATGAACCTACAGCAGCTTTGGATAAACAGTCTGGAAGAGATGTTGTAGAAATAATGCAGCACCTTGCGAAAGAACAAGGAACTTCTATTTTATTAGTTACTCATGATAGTCGTATTTTGGATATTGCCGACCGTATTGTCAATATGGAAGATGGGCTTTTAACTAGCGAACAATTAACATTTATTGACTAAGTAAGTAGGTTGGTGTTGAAAATTGTAACTAGGATAAGGGAGTAGGGAATGGGGAATAGGGAATAGGGAATAGGGAATAGAAGTAAGGGTTTGAGCTTAGTTTAACTGCATATTACGTAGTTCTGTTTATTTGTGCCGACTTACTTAAATTTTGGATTTTAGATGTTGGATTTTGGATTAATACAATTTTCAATCTTCTAAATCTGTTGTCTAAAATTCGAGCTAGTGCTTAATCTAAAATCGCAAATCGACAATATTTTATTTATTAAATGACTGCTATCTGTTAACTGGTAAATAGTAAATGGTAAATGAAAACTGATGATCCATGCCTGACTGGTGAAAACTGATAAACGTTTATTTTCGAGAACCTGTTTTTTTGTTTTTAGGCGAGTGATTCATGATACCGCTATTGCCGTTGGCAGGGCGACTGGTACGGAAAGTAACATTAACACCTTCGTTAGATTGTTCTAATACTAGTAAAGGTGTAGGTTTGGCTTTCTGATCCCAATGCATAAAAGCTATTCTGCCTTGAATGGTAGGTTGCCAACTATCATGATCTTCTGCTGGACTAAGATAGGTTTCAACACAGTCAATCAATTGACTGATAGTGGCCGAACTTGCTTGTGTAGGCAATTTCATTAACCTAATTTGAATGCGAAACAGTACTCGTTTACCATTATTAGTTGCAGCACCTGTTTCATATTCCACATCAAAAGTTTCATCTACCTGTCTTGCAGCGCTACTAGCAATCCCCACAACTCCTTGTTTTGCATGGTTAGGGCGGAGTGCTTGAGAAATTTTATCTTTGATTTTTATTTTGATCTGATTAACAATGGCGAAGTGAAAAACTTCTTCCTCCATCCGCATTCGCAAATAATCCAGATTAAATTCCCGCGAGTTAATCAAATCGGGGTTTGTTTCCATTCTGCGAATCGTTTGGAGAGATAGCTTGAGTTTCTTCTCTAACTCTCGGGTGCGGAATTTTTCAAACCGAAGTTTCTTCTCTAGCTTCTTTGTCTGAATTTTACCGTAGATGATTAAGCCAATCACCGTTGCAGTAAGCCCTCCAGATACCATTATTGGTAATGGAGGTAACACATTGGTAGAGAAAGGTACTTGCTCGGATGTCTTTGTGGTTTCTGCTGCGGGAGATTGAGCAACAAGTATCGAAGTTGGCATAATGGACACAATTAAAATTGGACTCCTCATAGCTAGGATGCCCAAATTTGCAACTCCGTTTTGCGATATGATTATGTTTTCTTTGAAAAATTTAAAAATTAATTTTTATAGGTCTGAACGAAGCGCGATTGTATAGTACTTATGAATTGGTTTGTAGGGGAGTTAGGGAGTAGGGAGTAGGGAGTAGGGAGTAGTTAGGAATTTTTCTACCCCCTCTACCCCCTCTCCCCCCTCTACCCCCTTCTCCCTGTTGCCCGTTCCCTATTCCCCTTCTCCCCAATGTCTCTATCACTTCCTCAACCTTCCGAAAGCAGCTGTTTTAACAAAATCCGTCTGGTAGCTACGGATATGGATGGTACTTTAACTACTTCATCTAAATTTACGCCGATGCTACTGCAAGCTTTGCAAGATTTAGCCGCAGCGAATATCAAAGTAATTATTGTTACCGGACGTTCTGCTGGTTGGGTTAGCGGTTTGGCTTATTATTTACCAGTAGTTGGGGCGATCGCCGAGAATGGTGGTTTGTTTTATCCTTCTCAAAGCGAACAAGCTGTTGCTATTACGCCAATACAAGATTTAGATCGGCATAGAAAAGATTTAGCGGCTGTTTTTGAGAAATTAAAGCTTGATTTTGGGCAAATTAAAGAATCTTCTGATAATCGATTTCGCGTTACAGATTGGACGTTTGATGTAGCAGGTTTAGACAGCACTTCATTACAAACTCTTTCACATCAATGTCAGGATAATGGTTATGGATTTACTTACAGCAACGTTCAGTGCCATATCAAACCTTTAGGGCAGGATAAGGCTGTAGGATTATCACAAGTATTGCGAGAATATTTCCCAGAATACGCTTCAGATGAAGTCGTGACTGTGGGTGATAGCCCTAACGATGAAAGCTTATTTGACAAGAATTATTTTAATGTTTCTGTAGGTGTGGCTAACGTACTCGAATATGTAGATAAATTACAGCATAAACCCGCTTATGTTACCCAGAATGAAGAAGGTGAAGGTTTTTGCGAATTGTCAGATTATATTTTGCAGGCTGTGGGGAATAGGGAATAGGGAATAGGGAATAGGGAATAGGGAATAGCTAGTGGTTGTCTTTTCCATAAAAATAATTGGTTCGTAGTTGGGACTTTTAGTCCCCGGAGCGCTAAAGCGCCAACTACAAACCTGTCAATAGTATTTTCTCTGCATCGTGGAGCGGTGAAGAGATAAGAGTTAGGAGTTAGGAGTTAGGAGTTAGGAGTTAGGAGTTAGGAGTTGTGAGTTTTTTATTTCAGATTTTAACAACGGATGCTTTTGTTTAGATTAAAAGAGTTACAAAGTTAGGAATTGAAGAATAAATATTCCCCATGCCCAATGCCCCATGCCCAATCCCCAATCCCCAATCCCCAATGCCCCATGCCCAATGCCCAATTACCAACTACCAACTACCAACTACCAACTACCAATTAATAACTAACAGCATCAATCTTGGGAGTATAGCGCCATAATTGATACAGTCTAGTTGCGGGCATTGTTAAGTACAACATATCTCCTCCGCTCAAACAGACTTCAAGTAATTCCCAACCGTGGATGGTTTGAGAGTTGGTTTCTACGTATAAAGGTACAAAATCGGCAGACATGGCTGCTTCTTTGACTCTTTTACCGCAAAATGGGTGTGATGGTGTAATTATTGTGGCAAATGCTACCCATAAGCTGTCTGCGGTGATGCCGTTACCGAGAATTCTACCTCCTAAAGCTGCGGCGGCAAATGCTGGTGCGGCAAGTTCTGCGGGGCTTAATACTGCCTCAAAATCAAATACTTCCTGTGCCATTCGGGCAAAGTCTGGGTCGGCATAATTTACTACTACGGTAATTTTGGGTGATAATCCTTTGGCTTTGAGAGCAATTTCTATATTAGTTGCATCGTTGCCAGTAACGGCAATTAAAGCTGCTGCATTTGTAACGTTGCAAGATTTCAGAGTTTCTGGAAAGCTGGCATCAGCATGAATTATGGGAATACCTAAACTGCGAGCGGTATTAACGAATTTACCGTTGCTGTTTGGTTCAACTACTACAACTTCTTGTCCGCTGCTGTAAAGTTGCTGGACAATTTTTATGCCAATACCACCTAATCCGCAGACTATGTAGTGATTGCGGCGAGGTATTCTTGCTGCATCCCAAAACTGTTTGAAACGGGTTCCTAAGACAAAATCGTTGAGCAAAGCATACCAAATACCAAATATTGCCGCTCCTACTAACATCATGATAACGGTGAATATTTTAACGCTATCGGGAGCGTGTTCTACAGTTGTTTCGTTACCGCCTGCTCCAGTAATCATACCGACAGAAAAATACAGGGCATCGATAACAGACATATTCAATTCGGCAGACACATAAGTGAGTGTTGCTAATGAAATAATCATCATCAACAACATTGCTCCAATCAACACTGATTGAGCATGATGTCTAAATTGCCGTAAATTCGTAAAGACTTTAACCAGTTTTGTAAATAGTGATTTGCGGGTTGTACGGATTTGAGGTTGCGTACCGACAATCAGGCGATCGCCTTTTTCGAGTTCGTGCCCTGACATGAGTGCCGATACCAAATCTAAATCGCCCTCCACGGGTAAATAGTAGATTAGCATCCGCGAACGATCTTCCCACAATCCGGAAAGTTTGCGACCGTTCCAAGGGTGATATTGATGAATATATTCTTCGTGTATCGGCCAAGTTTGTTTAAATAATTTAATTTGTCCGATTGCTTTATTTCCAAGTGCTGCAAAACTAAATACAGGTGCAGCCAAACCCGCAACACTCATACTCAAATGATCTGGCAAAGTATAATCTAAACGTTCGCCCAAACTAGTGTTAAAAAAGCGGTTAATTATGCGAATGCGGGGATTAAGCACCCGCGCTTGCATAACAATCCACAAATTTAATGCGTCATCTCCTCCAGCAATAACTAAAGTATTAGCCTGCTGAATTCCTGCCGCTTTGAGGGTACTAGCTGCATGTAAATCACCAATAATCACATCTCCAGCCCTTTCGCCAGAAATAGCTTGATGGTGAATACCAACAACTAACGCTCCCTGCTGTCTGAGCAAACGAAATATTTTATATCCGGTGCGTCCTAAACTACAAACAATGATTCTAGGTTTCATATAAAAGCAGCAAGATTGATACGAAAAGCTGCAAGATTCAAAGCGTTTATTCACATTCTTGATCGCACGCACCCAAAAGAACTGTAGCCGAAGGAACGATATTATAAAAAAGGGAATTGGGCATTGGGAATAGTGAGGAGTTAGGAGTTAAGAGTTAGGAGTTAGTAATTTTTCCCCTTGTCCCCTTGTCTCCCCATCTCCCCCAATTTCCCGATGCCCAATGCCCAATCCCCTATGCCCATTCCCCATTAATTAGATCGATAAGCGGGAAAGAAACTCGACTCAAACAATTTCTCAACTTTAGTATTCAGAGATTCTGCTCGCAGATGAGTTAGGTAATTATATTTATCTTTGTCTGGAATCAATCGCAGTGCATACCAATCGTGTCTTTGTTTGGAGAAACCTGCTTTGAAGTGATATAAGCTATCTTTTGTTCCTCCTACACCGCTTCCTATATGCATTAATTCGTTGCCGCGTTGTTTTGCCCAGTATCTAACGTAGTCTAATAAGTAGTTGAATGGAGATTGCTGTAAAAATTCGTTTTTGGTTCCCCCTAAGTGGGCTTGAACTATTCCGCTGCATTCAAAAAGTATACAGGCTGAAGCAATTTCTGATTCTAATTCGACTAAGCATAAATGTATATTCCCATCTAACTTTTGTAAGTCGGAAAAATACTCTCGATCGAAGTAATAGGATTTTTTGGCTGCGACGCGATTCATGGTTTCCTCGTAAATCGCTTTAAATTTCTCTACATACTCAACTAAATTTACCATTCTGGCAGTAAATCCCAGTCTTTTACATTTATTAATAGTACTTTGATGACCTTTTCGAGTATTTGCCCAAATTTGTGATTCTGAAAGTTTTAAATTTACAGAAATTGTTTCACCAATCTTATTAACAGTCTGTTGCGAGATTGGATTGAATTTCTGACTTAAAATAGGATGCAGTTGAAAAAATGCCGAACATATACCTTTAGTTTTGAAATAATAATTTAATTCTTTCAGAGCAAAATCGGTAAAACCACAAGTATTTACAGCTGCTTCACTGAGTAAAACACCGGGATAACCATAGGGTGATATTGCATCTGAATAGTTTTGTGCAATCGATCCTAGTATGTCATTGCAGGAACGCACTAAGAAAGGTAAGAAAAATATTTTGTCGCCATCTATTACTATAAAAGCTTCCGAATCAGACGATGTTCTTTTAGCTTCTAAACGTGCATATTCTGGTAAATGGTAAACATCATACCTTAGTTTATGCAGTGTTTGCAGCCATAATGGGTTTTGGCTATCAATGACTTGAATATTCATGGGTGAGCAGTTTTAGCTCCTGCTTTTTGAGCCGCCATTCGCGTAAGCCAAGTTTGTTAATCATGCTTCTCTTAATAAACTTAAA
>JBCCLY010000124.1:0-8507 GCA_039026655.1 Cyanobacteria bacterium P01_C01_bin.38
CCTCCTTTTGAAAAGACAACAAATATTGACTAAAAACTTATGCTTGTTTCAAAGCTTCCTCAGATATACAAGTATCGATAAACTTATCTAGCTGAGTGATAATTTCTATTCGATCGGTTTGTTGTTTTAACCAGCTATCAAATAATTCCATAACTATTTTTTCGTGTAGCTGCTCATCTAGTTTTGGTTGAATGATTTCTTCAACCCAAATTAGATGTATTCCTTTGGGAGTACTAACTGGTTTAATGATTCCAGGAGGAGAAGCCGCAAATACCGCAGCTGCAATCTCTGGACGAAAATCAGTCCGTCGTTGAGTACCCATACAGCCACCAGTTCTACGTAAATCTGGGTCTGAAACATATTCACGGGCAATTTCTTGAAAAGTGACTTCTGATTCGTGTACCGCAAAAAATAGTTCTAAAGCTAAATCCCAATCATCAAAGATGACTTCATAAGTAACAGCAGCAACATAATCAAGTTGGTTTTGATAAAACAAAGGCTCAACTTTAGACGCAAAGAGATGGTGAGCTAATTTTTGAGAAAGTACATTGTTGTAAGCTAATTCTTCAAAATGATCGAGAGTAAGATGATGTTTTTTTAGCCAAGCCCAAGTTTCCGCAGCTTTCACAAGTTTTTTTGCAAACCGCAGTCTGTCTCCTTCTTGCTGTAACTCTTCATCTTCGACAACAATACCTGCTTCTGTTGCGGTATCGACGATAACTTTTTGCTTGGCAATTCTCTCTATTACCCCAGGAATTTGACAGGTAATTTTTAAATTATGAATTACCTCTGTAGCCGATATAGACAAAGTGTTTGACATAGTTGTTAGTTGATAGTGGTTAGTTGACGATCCATACCTTCTGGATGAAAGTTGTAATTAGTAAGGAGTTAAGAGTTAGGAGTCAAAAGTTAGGAATTAAAAGTTAGGAGTTAAGAGTTAGTTATATCTCCTCCTCATCTCCCTTCTTCCTCATCTCTCTTCAAAGCTCCAACCCTCCTTTTTGTAACTTCTTGAACGGATCTAAAAGTAAGTCAATTACTCGACGCTGACGAATTATTACTTCCGCAGTAGCCGATTGACCTGGTGTTAATTTGATACGTTTATCACCGTTTTCGATATAGGGTTTATCTAAAGCAATTTGTAATTCATAAATTTCTACACCTCCTTGATCGGTTTGTTTGGAGTCTGGAGATATCCATTTCACCTTTCCTTTTCCTATTCCGTATTCTTGAAATGGATAGGCATCAAATTTAACTTTTACAGGCATTCCCACTTTTAAAAAACCTGTTTCCGAACTTGGCATTTGAGCTTTGATAATCATTTCTTCACCTTTGGGTGCAATACGGGCAATTCGTTGACCGGGCTGTAATACTTGTCCTGGCTTGGATACAGGTAATTCAAAAACAACTCCATCAATTGGCGATCGCACTGTTCTTTGTTGCAACTGAATGTTTAAGGATTTGAGTTGAGTGCTGCTTTGGGCAATTTGGGATTTTGATAAGTCAAGTTGTCCCTGTAAATCTTTTAATTGCTCTTGAGTCTTAAGTAACGCTAATTTTCCAGCATTAACCAAGCTTTGATAACTTCTTTTTTCCTCTTCTACACGAAGTTCGGCTTGTTTAATATCAGACTCTAACTGATTCATTGTTGTTAGATAGTTATTCCACTCTTCATCTAAACTCAACTCTGCTTGCTTAATATCGGATGCAGCTTTAGAGTAAATTCGCTTGCTTTCTTGCTCTTCTTTCCTAAGCTCATCGATCTGGGCGGCAGAAACAGCACCGTCTTTAAGAAGTTGAAGAAAGCGCTCTACTTGTTTTGAATCTATAAACAAACGGTTTTGAGCCGATTGTTGTTCGTTTTCAAAGTTTTGAATCTGTTGCTTGGCTCGCTCAACTTGAGCTTTTTTTTCTAACTTTTGCAGGTTGTAATTGCTTTGTTTAGCATATAAATCCGCCTGTGCTTGACTAACTTGTGCCTGTTTTTCTAAAGCTTGAGATTCATTTTGTTGCTGCTGGGTATTAATCGTCAACTCTAATTGATTCTTCAGCAGTTCAAGCTGTGACTGTTGTTTTTTTAATCCCGATAGTTTCTCCTCAGCTTCGTCAATTTCCGATTCTAGAACCTTAGAATCAAGCTTTAGTAGAACTTGTCCCGTTTGTACCTGGCTTCCTTCTTTGACTCTGACAGCCTTAACTATGCCACCAGCAATACTATCTAGCTTTCGTGTTGCACCTAACGGTTCGACTCTGCCCTTAGCAGTACCCGTTTCATCAACACTAGAAACCATAGATACGGGTAAACCTATAGCAGCAAAGCCTACAAGTACATACAATAAAGAGCGCGTCCAAACTCTGGGTAAAGCATCTAAAAGTTCTTCGGTACCATAAAATATTTCATTACTCTGTGGAGTAACCTCTTCGTGTTTATCAATATCAATAGATTTATCGGATTTATCATAAGTATCAATGGAATTAGAAACATAAGATTGATACTCATCTGGTTCTAATGGTGTGCGTGTCATTTGATTTTGAATTAGGAGTTAGGAGTTAGGAGTTAGGAGTTAAGAGTTAGGAGTTAGGAGTTAGGAGTTAGGAATTATTAATCAAAAGCTCATAAAATCTTACTTTTGACCTTTAACCTCTAACCTTTAACCTTTCCTCATCCCACTTGCGATAACTGCTGCTGATTGAGGTAGTAGTAATGACCTTTTTTAGCAATCAATTCGTCGTGAGTACCGCTTTCAACTAATACACCTTGGTCTAAAACCAGCAGTAGATCGGCATTACGGACGGTAGAGAGACGATGGGCAATTATTAAACTGGTACGTCCTTTGAGAATTGTTTTTAAGTTGTTTTGAATAATTCTTTCCGATTCGGCATCTAAGCTACTAGTAGCTTCATCGAAAATGAGAAATCTGGGATTACCTAACAAAGCACGAGCAATAGCTAAACGCTGGCGTTGTCCTCCAGATAGCATTCCCCCACCTTCACCAATTTGAGTCTCGTAGCCCATCGGTAACTGCTGTATAAATTCGTCTGCTCCAGCCAAACGAGCCGCTTCGATAATCTCTTCTATAGATGCTTCTGGATGGGCAAGAGCAATGTTTTCTCTGATAGTTCCACCAAACAAAAATGTATCCTGGTCTACAATACCAATTTGTCGGCGGAGTGATTTTAAAGCAATTTTAGATACATCGTGACCATCAACAATAACTTTTCCATTTGTGGCAGGATATAAACCCAAAATTAGCTTTGAAAGTGTTGTTTTTCCAGAACCGCTACGTCCGACAACAGCTATCATCTGCTCTGGATGAATTTCAAAATTAAGATTTTCTAAAACGTTTTTTTCATTTTCTGGGTGATAGCGGAAGGTAACGTTATCGAAACGAATATAACCGCGAAGTTTAGATATAGGCTTGCGGGGTTTCAATAACAAATCTTCTTCTGGTTCGGCTTCTAAAACATCATTTAAACGTTCTGCGGAAATCATTATTTCTTGAAAATCATTCCAAACTAGAGATAGCCGTTTAAAGGGACTAATTACATTGCCTAATAACATATTGAAAGCAATTAATTGTCCGATGGTAAGTTGACCATCAATTACCAAGTAGGAGCCATACCACAGCAAACCTGTAGTTGTAATTATGTCAATGCTAGAACTGATAATTTGCAATCTTAATCCGATTACTTCCGCTCTAAAATCGATTTTTATTAAATGATTGAGCAGTTCTTCCCAACGCCAGCGTACTGTCTGTTCAATTGCCATCGAGCGTACCGAACGAATTCCCGTCAGCGATTGAATTAAATAACTACTTTGTTCGGCACTGGCATTAAATATTTCTCTAGACATTTTACGGAGAATACTGGTACTTGCTAGTGCCAAAATAAAGAATGGAGGTACAATCAACAACACTAATATTGCCAGTTGCCAGTTGTACCAGAACATCATCCCCATATAAACAATTACTGTCAATAAGTCCAGCACAATTGATAGCGTTTCACCAGTGAGAAAACTTTGAATTCTTTGGTTTTCTTGGATACGAGAAGTTATGTCACCAACATAACGAGACTCGAAGTAACTCAAAGGTAAATGAAAAGTATGCTTGAGAAAACCTACAAGCATCGCAACACTGATTCTGTTAGCAGTATGCGATAACAAATACTGTCTTACCGCATTTACAGCAATGCCGAACAATCCAAAAATAACTAATCCTAAACCAACCGCATTTAAAGTAACGATGCTTCCTTGAACTATTACTTTATCTAGAAGCAACTGGGTAAATAGCGGCGTGATTAATCCGAATACTTGAATTACTAATGAAGCAACGAAAATTTCTGCAAGTATTTTCCAATGGGGTTTGACTAACTCCAAATATTTCCACAGCCCTGTACTCTTTCCCTCAGCGTCTTTGAGTTTAACTGTAGGTTGTAGCAACAAAGCGTAACCAGTCCACTTAGCTTTAAACTCATCGTGAGTAAAACTACGTTGACCGATAGCAGGGTCGCAAACAATTACCTTTTTAGAATTAATTTCATAAACGACGATATAATGTTTCCCTTCCCAATGAGCAACAGCAGGTAAAGTTTGCTGTGCCAATTTATCCAAAGTCGCTTTTACCGGTCGAGAAGCAAGACCAACACTTTCAGCAGCAGCAGCTAAACTCCGTAAAGATGCACCATCCCGGCTAACATTAGCAATTTCCCGCACGCGATTAGCGCTCAAACGCTGTCCCCAATAGCTACCAATCATTACTAAACAAGCCGCACCACAATCGGAACCGCTTTGTTGAGCAAAGAAAGGATAGCTTTTAGTAAAATTTTGCCAAAATTGTTTTGCTTTAACTTTCGGTGAAGGAAATAATAAGCGTTTGTCTTGCTTCTGCTTGACTTGCGAAGGAAAGGGGATTACTTTGCGCTCCGCGATGCTGCCCATATCGCCATTCATACTAGATGGCTTTACCCAAGGCTTAAAACTATTTTTATAACTCTCTGTTGAGGGTACGACCTCTGATGGGTTAGACCATCGATTCAGTTGCGGGCATTGTTCTAAAGCTGCAATAGAGTCAGCATTTTTCAACCTATAAGCAATAGTTGGTTGTGTTACTTGCAATTTTTCTTGCAAATCTGTGTAAATCTTGCCCGGAATAAACTTTTCATTCCGCGCACTCTTTAATTCTCCCTGTCGCAGTAATAATAATTTGGCATCTAAGTGTAATTGAGAAATGTCGTCTCCCGATTGAACTCGATCGCACTCAAATAAAGATAAAGCTTTGAAAAACTTCTCAGGAGAAATACTGCTCGGTAATTGAGAATTCTGACGAGACAACACTAATAAATCCCAAAACTCGGCTCGTTTGTAAAGATGCTCTTGAATTTGAGGATTTTTTTCGATCAACTCGCACAGAATTCCATCTGGGATGAAACAAAGTTTTACAGAGGTTGAAGCTCTAGCTGCAATGAAAAGAAAACGTTGTTCGCTAAATAAACTCTGTTCCCCAAAAGCTGCGCCGGATGAAAGGGTTGCAATTAAATTATCTGAATTATCAAGAATACGAACTCTACCCGCAAGCACTATATAAATACCAGGTTTAGCTTCTGTTGCTTGCCAAAATAGCTTTGTTGCTTTCGGCTCAAGTATCTCCAAATCCTTCAAACAGCTTTGTATATCTTGCTCTGCGATATTTTCACCAAAAATGGCGATTATCTTTGAGCATAACTGTTCTGGGGAGAATACACTCTGCATTGTTCCCATGATCCCACCACTTCAATTATTTATTTGGATAAATTCAGACGACTGATATACTTGGCGATCGAAATTTGACTGTAAATCGAAAACCTTTTTATTCCTGGAAAGCTCTATCTGTAATAAATTTTTACATAGCCATTTAACTATGTAAATGTCAAATATATAACTACCACCACAGGCGCTCAAAGTTTGGGTTAAAAACTTTCTCAACCGCCAAAAATACTGGTTATTCGTATTCTGAAGCCCATTGATATTTGCACTAAGCCACTTATAAGCCAAGGTCACATAGACTATAGCAGCCCAATAGAGCAACATTTGGTAAAGATGTCTTAATTTATAGCAGGTATCAGATAGATATTTATCTATATCAGCCAGTAACATAATTTTAGGCTGCCGATAAAATTGTACCTGCAAATATACTTGTAAACTTTTTAACAGCCTACTTTGCTTCAAAGTAGTTAAAAACTTACTTCTTACGAAATAGTATCCTGCAAAAGCTTGTAGGAAACTAGATTGGTATGACATAATCTCTATAAGTTGCCTTCAATTGTCATGCATCGCTGTAGGTTAAATCCCTGACAAGATTCTATAGCTTTGCTGGTTTGCTGAATGATGTGCAACAAACCTCGGGAGATGTTACCTCTAGCTGTGCAAGAGCTAGGGGTTATCCCTTGGTTGTTACAGGTGAAATTTGTATTTATGTAATTCCAGTAAAATTCATGGAGTCGATCCCCTCAATTAATGCGAAATAGCTTTGATTTGAACGGCTTATTCAATACTTATATCGCTTACTAAGCTTTATGGTTATGATTTTCCATGTTTAATTCAAATTACTAAGATTTATTCAATTATTAATACTATTTAAATCAACTTTTATCAAGTAGGTGATTAGCCTTCAGATTGAATTGTGTCCTGTATTGATTGAATTTATTAACTTTTAGCATTTCAACCTTCCTTTATAAAACAATATTTTCCTGACCTTGTGTATTATTACATCACACAATAATATGCTTACAACATTTATATGCATCTGCAAGCTGTCAAAAATGTAAGGCTTTCAACAATTTATCTTGCTTTTGATGTGTAAGTAAATCTTAAACTCTGAGAGCAAAATATTTGACATGGAGCCAATATAGGTATAACAAATAGTTTGTCAAATACTAAAACTATGATTAGCAGCCAGAGTCAGATCATCTTTACGACACATACTGTTGATCTAGAAATAAATTACAGTTTCTTAGAATGAGAATGCGACTTCCGAAAGTAATATTTCTGAACTTTTAGCCAGATATATATATGTAATGCTCCAAAAAATGTTAAGCCCAATAGTAACAAAATTGGCAACATTTATGGTTTAAAGCCGTAAATGTTCTATCCATAGATAAAAGGGAACCAGTGTTTGCCGAACTTGCCGCTTCAGTAGGGATTCTATGTTAAATCGATTTTTTTAAGTCCAAACTGCATGGAATACAATTTTCCAATAAAGGCAGTAGTTAGTTTAAACCAACAGACTTAATCAAAACTATTTAACATTCTGCCAAGAGTTTATCACATAAAAAAGAAGCTTTTATTAAAAAACTATAGTATCTTCATCAAAACTTTAGAATACGATCATTGATACGATTGGGTAATATTAGCGCTATACATTAGAATGCAAGCATTGAGCTACTTTCATTAGTTATTTAAATCAAATTACGAAAACAACTCATAAATATTTGCTTAGACAGATGCATAAATATACATTAATTTCAATATCTAAAGTCGTAGATTATTTTAATAATCAAAATAATAATGAAAAAACATAATTTATATAGTTGCTGAAGGTTTCTTATATATTTCGCATCTATCTAAAGGAATATCAGATATGTTGCAGACATAAAAATATATTTTTTTGTTTAGCATCTATCGTAAGTCATAAATCAGTAAAGACTGTCGCAAGTTTTTATTTTATTTATATTTTGCATAAATATTATGGATGCGTTTTTTATGAAAACATGATTAATTCGTTATGTTAACGTTTTACGAGGAGATCAAAGGTTAAAAGACTAAAATTTCCTCACAACAAATGAAATTTGCACATTTTAGTTGGATTCTTGCCCAAAACTATTTCTTAACCAAATCCTCCTCAACGAACTTAGCCGTATTCTTAGCCGACTTCAAAATCGTCATCAATCCGCTACCGGGATGCACGGCTCCACCAACCCAGTAAAGTTTATCTATATATTCCGAACGAATCGGGGGACGAAAAGGATCAAGCTGCAACCAATTATGACTAAGACAGGACTTACGCAACCGGCACATCGCGATCGCCAATCACCAGTACTTTAGTACTGTAAACAACGATTCATGAAATCAGCCTTTTTTCTAATTGCTAACAGTAATTTATTAATTAAAGTTGTCGTTCAAATTTCATGAGAAAATGATTATAGGGTATGTCGCTAAATTGGTTAGCAAAGAGTTGTTAAAGGTATAGGAGTAGTAAATTGCATATATGTTAATCCAAAAACGCTTAAATTTTGGGTTATAGACTATCGTATTTTTAATCCTGACAATGATGGTTTAAGTAAGGTAGACCATGTAAAAAATATGTTGTTAGGACTTGTATATCAAAAAAAAATACCTTTTGATACAGTTTTAATGGATACTTGGTATGCAGTAAAAAACTTAATGCTTTATATAGACAGCCTAATTCACGAAGCAAGAAGGAAGAGGGAAGAGGGAAGAAGGACTCACGTTTTAAAACGTGAGATGATCCACA
>JBCCLY010000125.1:0-8475 GCA_039026655.1 Cyanobacteria bacterium P01_C01_bin.38
GATTGGGGTGTCGCCAGAAGATACACCACAATTTATTTTGCTTTCGGGTAATATCGCTAGCGGTATCAACGACTTATTAAAAGGTTTAGACTTTGCTTATCCCGGCTCCGTTACCGTAGGAGGGCAAGCAAGCGGTGGAATGAATAATCGCATAGCTTTGTTTTGTAACGACAAGCTGCATACTGAAGGTACTGTAGGAATAGCTTTAACCGGCAACATCTCCTTAGATACAATTGTCGCTCAAGGTTGTCGTCCCATTGGTACGCCGCATCAAATTAGTAAGTGCGATCGCAACATAATTTTAGAAATTGAAGAACAGGTACCGCTAATATTATTACGGGATTTGATTAGTAGTTTGACTGAAGAAGAAAAAATCCTTGCTCAAAACTCATTGTTTGTCGGTGTAGCGATGAGTGAATTTAAGCAAGATTTACAGCAAGGAGACTTCTTAATTCGTAACATTCTCGGAGTCGATCCATCCCTCGGGGCGATCGCCGTAGGAGACTACCTACGCCCCGGACAGCGCCTACAATTCCACCTCCGCGACGCTCAAACCTCCGCTCAAGATTTAGAGTTTTTGCTCAACAAATATCAACAAGAACAAGCGTCGAAATCATCCCCAGTAGGAGCCTTATTATTTTCTTGTTTGGGTAGAGGTAAAGGACTTTATAGAAAACCAAACTTCGATTCCCAACTATTTCAACGTTACGTCAAAGATATACCTTTAGGAGGATTTTTCTGCAACGGAGAAATTGGTCCCATAGGAGATAATACCTTCGTCCACGGTTTTACTTCCGTCTTCGCAATTTTTAGAAAAAAGGAGGAATAGGGGATTGGGGATTGGGGATTGGGGATTGGTAGTTGGTAGTTGGTAGTTGGCAACTCCTAACTCCTAACTCCTAACTCCTAACTCCTAACTCCTAACTCCTAACTCCTAACTCTTTAAAGCAACAAAGTTGAATGATTATCAATAAACGTCCGATGTCCTTCGGGGGTGATGGCGCTGTATTTCTCGAAGTGCTGGCGTAGTTTTTCGGGAAATTCGGGAAATTCAAGGAATGCATCTCCAGCAGCTATATTTGCCCAGAAACTTCTTAATGTCGGTGCTAATTCTTCTGCTTTGTCTTGGGGGAGATTCAACGGAGGTAAAGTTAGCAGTTTGACTATAAACGGAAAGCTTCGATCGCACATCCATTTATGAGAGCTTTGCTGTAAGTCGGGGAAGTTAGAAACAGATTCTACTTTACGAGATGATATTTGTAACTTAGCTTCTCCGCGATTATTCTGACGATATTCTAATATTCTGTAGGGATGGGGATAGCTGACTAAAGAACCTGTCGTAATATCATATACATTATTTTGACAGGCTATATCCTGAATATGTAGGTGTCCGGTAAAGACTAGCTGAACTTTGTAGCGTCGGAGAATTTGTAAAAGCTCCGGTGCATTATTTAGCATATAGCGGCTTGCCATCGGATGACTGGCTTGATTCGGTAAATGCTCGACTACATTATGATGAACCATCACCATAATTAACTCATCGTCAGCAGCAGCTAAAACTTCTTCAAGCCAGCGTAACTGCTCGTCATCTAAACGCCCAATCTGATTGCCTTCGTCATCAAAATTATTAGAATTAAGAGCAATTAACCTAACATCAGGTAGTAAATTACAAGTATAGTAAAGTTGTTCTGTATTTTCGTAACCAAATTTACGATAGAACTGCGGAAAATCCTTAAAAGCGATTGATTGCTCGTTAGCATTTAGAACCGGAACATCATGATTGCCAGGTATCACATAACTCGGAAAAGGCAATTTCGCCAAACATTCTTGTAACCAAGTATGATTTTCTGGCTCACCATGTTGAGTTAAATCTCCTGGTAGTAAAAGAAAATCTAAATCTAATTGTGTTAAATGTTCTAAAACACTTTCAAAAGCCGGGATACTCACTTCTACTAGATGAAAGCGACTTGGATGATCCCAAATGGTATGGGGAAGCGCAACGTGTAAATCGCTGGCGATTGCGAAACGAAAATTTAGACTCATTGAATAAAATTAATAATTATACAAAGATGTAAAAGCGTCTTTTGAACTAGAGTATAACGTCTGAAAGCAAATAACCTATAGGAATATTATTGGTTTAATATTTATAAATATTTAGCGAAAAGGTTAAAGAGTTAGGAGTTAGGAGTTAGGAGTTAGAAGTTATTACATTACTTTTAGGTAGTAAGATAGCCGACACTACGGAAATTAATTGGAATAATTATGAAAACTATTAGCTTCTAACTGTTTACTGATAACTGATAACTGTTCACTGTTCACTGCTCACTGATTATGAATCGCGTTAGAGTTCGTCAGCACGTAAATCCTTTAGGAATAAGATATCAAGCACCAATCGATCCAATTAATTGGGAAAATATTTATGCAAATGCGAATCAACCTTTACTTTTAGACATTGGTTGTGCAAGAGGTCAATTTTTAGTGGAAATGGCGCAGTTAGAACCTAACTGCAATTTTTTGGGTTTAGAAATTCGCGAGCCTTTGGTGGAAGCAGCTAATAAAACACGTTCGGAATTAGAATTAACAAATTTACACTATATATTTTGTAACGCGAATACTTCATTAAAGCCGATTTTATCTACTTTACCAACAGGAATTTTACAGCGAGTCACAATTCAATTTCCAGATCCTTGGTTTAAGAATCGCCACGCTAAAAGAAGAGTTGCACAACCGGAATTAGTGGCAGAATTAGCAGAATATCTTCCACCAGAGGGAACAGTATTTTTACAATCCGACGTTAAATTCGTAGAAGAAGAGATGTGCGAGCGTTTTGAAGAGAATCCTGCTTTTCAAAGACAAAACAAAGAATGGTTAGCAGAAAATCCCCTACCAGTTGCAACGGAAAGAGAAATATTCACCATCAAAAAAAACGAACCAGTTTATCGTACAGTGTTTATGAAAGTTAGGAGTTAGGAGTTAGGAGTTAGGAGTTAAGAGTTCGTAGTAAGCGATTTATCGCTCTAAAGTACTTTTCGTAGGGTGTGTTGTCACGGAGTGCAACGCACCATTTTTCTACATTCTTAAGTAAATTTCCTCTAAGTAATCGTAGGGTGTGTTGTCACGGAGTGCAACGCACCATTCTTCTTTATCAACCAATATTAAAATAGTGCATTAGCCGCAACATGAAGCTATTTTTTGATAATTAAAATTGCTTGTCGCACCATAACAAACGCACCATTCTTGTTCGTCATCCAATATAAAAATGGTGCGTTAGACGCGAAACAGAGATATCTTGTCACAGTTGAAATTGCCCGTCGCGTCATAACACACCCTACATTCTAGTTTATTCTTCCCTATTGCCTCTTCTACAACTATTTAATGCTGCATAATAAATACTTTTTGAAGAAGACATCATAATATTTTTTCGTTATGTTTCGGTCAATTATTAATAAATCTAATCCTGTCAAGTATCAATAGTTAATATTTATTGTGAATTAGGTAAGATAAAGATGAATTTATAGCTTAGGAATAGTTAAGTTCAATTGAGTACAGAAAAAAAGTATTGTAAGCTACAGAAAATTATAAAGATTTGTCAGCATCGAATTTAAAGTAAAAGATTAAAAGTGAGTAAATTACTGTATTTTGAGCTGAATTTATGCGAAATTAGACTTACATAGATACTCTGATACTAAAAAAATTAACCTCATGGATTCTTTATTTATCAACTCGTTACTTGAAGATTTGAAAAACCCGGATGAGGTAGTGCGAGAAGAAGCTACTCGCAAATTATGGCGTTTGTGGTTTCAGCAAAAGGGAGTTTACGGTTTAGAAAAAATAGAAGCCAGCCAAAAGCTATTAGATGCGGGTAATATTACCGAAGCTGAAGAAATGCTGACGCAATTGATTGAAGCTCAACCCGACTTCGCCGAAGCTTGGAATCGTCGTGCTTTTCTGTACTACACCAATAGCGAGTATGAAAAATCTTTAGCCGATACTCAAGTAGCAATAGAATTGAATCCGCTACATTTCGGCGCACTTCACGGTATGGGCTTGTGTTATGCGGCTTTAGGAGAATATGCCAGAGCTATCAATTCTTTTCAGCGTGCTTTGGAAATTCAACCTTATTCTTTAATAAATCAGAAGTTGATTTTGGAATGTACGCTAAGAGTCAGTTAAAAGCGTTTATCTCTAAATACTGCGTATCTATTGGGAGCATCCCGATGAAGGCAAAAACACAATTTAGTAGTGCGAGCATCTTGCTCGCTATGTATATCAAGCGACCAAGATGCTCGCACTAAAAAATATAATTTACACCTGAAGGGATGCTCCCTTTTTAAGGTGGAAGAATTTCTAAATCTTTACAAATTTTTTTGACTAAAATATCGACAATTTCATTATGTCTAGGGATAGCTGATGTTCTATTATTAAAGGAATTATAGTAGATTGTATGCTTGCCACCTTCTCGGAGAAAAAGACACCCATTTTCTTCTAAATTTTGACGGTAATTGCTTCACGAATAACATTTTTACCGAAAATTTATCGTACAAGCTCTCGATTTGATAATAAAACAAGTTCGATCGCCTCTTGTAAGCTTTCTCTTGCTTCATAAGACGGTTCTTTCTTGTACATTAGCACCAGGTAGTTCTTGAACGTAACCGATATACCAATCGTCTACTTTTTCAAATACTGCGGTAAAAGAATTTTCCATATACATTAATTTATACTTTCAATAAATAGAGTTTTCTTTTCAATTCAAAATTGAAACTCTAATATTATTTTATATTTTAATTAGTAATCTGCCTCATAATTAACAGGTTCGTAGTATACGATTTATCACTAAGAGGGGACTAAAGTCCTTACTACGAACTTATATATAGCCATCTTGATGTTAAAGCTTCATATAAATATATATAAATCAAGATGTTAACGATAAAATTTTCAATTCTCCTAATATAGCCCTAATCCAAATATAAACTAATTAAATACCTTTCAAAAAAGAAAATAATAATAGTAAGAATACTGAGAAAATACTGATAAATTGTGTTTAAATAGTTCAAGTACAAAGTAGCTAGGAGTAAATACTAGTGACTAATACTTTTGTATTTATCAATCTAGATTAAAGACTTGGATATCTTGCGATTAATCGCTAAGGTTTTCAGCAATTTCTATCTTATATTTAACTGTTATCTTGTTGTAACAGATGGATTTTGGTGCGATTTTCCTAGAAATGGCAAGGGTAAAGGGTGAACTATTTGAATTCATAAGGAAGTTTTAGCCGATGGCTTTTCTCCACTTCAATAAAAAATCATTCAAATTTATAGCAGCAACTTCTCTGGTATCTTCAATCTGTTTTTTCAGTAATAGCGCGTCTCAAGCTAGTAATGCGTCTATAGGAAGTTATCCATCACAGATTCGTTTGGGAATTCGCACTGCTTCTTCTGCGATTGGAAGTAAAAACATAGATAATAGCTATGGTGGCTTCTGCGGAGAATTCTTGAAAACATTAGGGCAGGAATTAAGCAGACAAAACCAACAAATTCCAGTCATAGCTTTAGATATAGCCAATCAGTATCGAGGAATGGAATATCCGAGATATGATGGACTTATAAGTAATAAAGTTGAAATTGAATGCGGTCCTAATTCTAAATCTTCACTGAGATTGAGAGATACGCGAGATAGAAAACCTTTCAGACAGAAGATTATATTTTCTAGAAATAACTTCCATACTACTGGAATAAAGTTACTTTTAAAGAAAGAAACGGCGGCAGAATTACAAAGCACACCTTTAAATCAGTTGGAAGAAAAGCTTTCTACATTACGAATAGCTGCAATTAAAGGTACAACTACTCTGAAAGAATTTAGAGTTAATAGGGATTTCTATAACAGTGTTGTTCGTTATCCGAAGAGAAAGCAAGCTAACCAAAAATTAGATGTGCGAGATTTTGCCTTAGATGATTTAGAGGCAGGTAAAGTTAAAGCATTTGCTAGCGATGCAATTATATTGCGAACTTTGTTGGAGAAAGGAGTTAAAGGGAAACCAGGATATAGAAAGGATAGACAACCGTTAAAGAATCTAAATTACGTTATATATCCTCCAGAGCCAGGTAAATATCTACCAAATCTAGGAAAACAACAATACGCGATCGCGATTAATAGAAATACACCGTATGCTAAATGGCTCAGACAAACAATAGATAGAGTTTTGAAAAGCGCCGATCTAAGTCAAGCCAAACAATATGTGAAACAATACGAAGATGGTAATTATTATGCATCAGCACCACCATCTCAAGTAATTCAACCACCATCTGCTGTTGAAGCAGTTGAAATCGATGAAGAAAAGGAAGCGGTTGAAGTATCTAATCGAACTAACAATAATAAAAAAGATAACCCATTTGCCGATCCTAAATTTATCATTGAATTTCTTACCGCAGCGGCTCCAGCGATTGTCGCAGTTGCTGGATTGATTAGCGCAATAGCAGCATGGAAAAATGGTAAAAGTGAAAAAGGTGAAAGTTAAGTAGGTTGGCGTTGAAAATTGTAACTATGATAAGGGAGTAGGGAGTAGAGAGTAGAAGAATGTACCTCATTTAACTGCAAAGTGCTGTAAGTTATTTGGTGCGTAAACCATTAAACTGTTACACCCTCTAACTCTTCATCGGCTAATTCATACAATTCGCGCAATTTTTGCAACTTCTCATCGCTAGCATCCCAAAAACCTCTTCCGTGGGCTTCCAACATTCTTGACACAATATTTTTAAAGGCTTCTGGATTCGCTTTCCTTAATTTTTCCGCCATATCATTATCTAAAGCATAAGTATCGGCAGCTTGTTCGTATACCCAGCCGTCGGTAAAATCCGCAGTGCCACCCCAACCAATCAAAGCTGTCATTCGCTGGGATACTTCAAAGGCACCGCCGCTACCTTGATTTACCATCGCTTCTGCCCATTTGGGATTTAATAACTTAGTGCGATATTCCATTCGTAATAAATCATCTAAATCGCGGGGGGTAGTATCCCTAGAAAAACTTTCCACGAAGCTAGCTTTAACTTTCTTTCCACCTTTTTCCGCAGCTTTCTTTAAACCACCAGTATTTCCGTAATATTCTTGAATATCAGTTAAACCGTATTCCACCGAATCAATTTCTTGAACAATTTGACTGGTACTTTGCAAAAGATTATTTAACACTTCCGGGCGTGCTTGCCCTTTATCTTCTCTACCGTAACTAAACACATTGCGACTTTGCCAAGTATCAGCTAACTCATCGCCTTCTTCCCAATTACCATCAACAACTTTATCATTTACTAACGAACCAAAATCACCCGCAGGATTAGAAAATAATCTTGCCGAAGTATTTTCAATACCTTTTTCTTTCAATTCTAAAGCGTGCTTGCGAATAAAATTTTGCTCTAAAGGCTCATCCTTATCCGCAGCACGTTGAAATAAATCATCCAGCAACTCAATAATATTGACAAAACTATCGCGGAAAATCCCTGAAAGATTAGCTAAAACATCAATCCGGGGATGCCCAACTTCTGCTATGGGCTTCAATTCGTAACGAACAATTCTTCCCGTACCTTCCTTAACGGGTTCAGCACCGACTAATTCTAATAAAATACCTAAAGATTCGCCCTTTGTTTTGATAGCATCTAATCCCCACAACATTACAGCGACAGTCTCCGGATATATGCCATTTTCTTGTAAATTCTGCTCTATAATCTTCCTTGCAATCTCCCTTCCTCTTTCATATGCAGCAGGAGAAGGCATTCTGTAGGGATCTAAAGCATGAATATTTCTTCCCGTCGGTAGCACGCCAGCACCATCTCGTAATAAATCTCCCCCCGGTGCAGGTTGAATATATTCCCCATTCAAACCCCGTAACAAATTTGTTAACTCATCAGTACTTTGCTTTAATAAATCTTTTATTCTTTCTTCTTCTTCACGTTGCAAACCTCTCTCCAAACCTCTCTCCTGCAAGGAGAGAGGCTTTAAATTCTCCCCCTTCCCTACAAGGGAAGGGGGCTGGGGGGTTAGGTTTTTCTCCTCCTCAAAATAAGCATCCAAATAAGACTTCATCTCCTCTTGATTCGGAGCTTCCCCCAAAATATGTAAGCCAGAAGAAAACAAACGATTCTCCAAAACCTGCAAATATTCGTACAGCTTTACCAAATAATCGTTAAAAGCATTTTGGCTAAACATTCCGATATTTTCAGGAGTAAACTCAATTCCCAACTTCTTCGCTTCCTCAAAAGGGCAATCGGCATCTAAACCAGAATCAATAATCTTTTTGCAAATCCCCGGCTTCAGCGCAAAATTCTTCTGTGGATTTTCTCTATACTCCGCAATTAAATCCCGCAAACTTATTAACTCTTTATACAAACCCGCACGCCCGTAAGGAGGTACATTATGAGAAATCAACACCCCATAACCGCGACGCTTCGCCAAAATTGACTCCGAAGGATTATTCGCCGCATAAATATA